>JBIJCV010000011.1:0-12518 GCA_044344525.1 Gammaproteobacteria bacterium
CCAGCTGTTCCGGTGTGGTGGCTACGCCCGTGGAGACCAGCATGGTGGCCAGCGCGGCGGGTCCGCACTGGTAGGCATCCTGGGGGAAGAAGGCGACCTTGCTGAGTTCGTACCGGGGATCTTCGCGCAGCTGTCCCGGCCCGGTGACGCAGGCGGTGAGTGCCAGTGCACTCACCGCCGCGACCAGAGCCGGTTTAGATCTTCTTGAAGATGTCGATGACACCCGTGATCTCAAGTATCAGCAAAACCACGAAGACGATACCGATCACGCCGAGGAAGCTCCCGCCCGCCGGCAACTGGTCGAGCTTTTCGGTCATCAGGTTCAGTTCGGTATCGCTCAGTGCGGCGATACGCTGGGTGGCATCGGCCGGATCCACGCCGAGCGCGACCAGTTGGGCCTGGACGTCAGCGCGGGAAAGCGTGGACTCGATACGGGCGATCTGACCGGCACGATCAGCGGCCGACAGGTATTCCGGTGTACCGATCACCCCGGCCGAGGCGGTGCTATGCAGGCCGAGACTCAGAAAGCATGCAGCCGTGATGGCCGCAATCATTTGCTTGAAGCGCATGGAAAAACTCCCTTTACAGGCAGACAGACAAAAAACCCGCGCCAGTATAGCCCGTCCGGCTGGCATGATCTGCCGCGGAAACAGCTTGAGTGCTGCTATGATTCGGGCCGGTCGAAATGCCAAAAAGTACCTTGCATGCCGCTGACGCCTGTATCGCCGCCGCTTTTCCATGTCATCGACCCGCGCGTTTTCGATCGCGCCCAGCTTGACGATCTCTGCGACCTGACCAACCGCGTGCGCCTGCTGGCCAAACACCCGGATGGCGCCCGGTTTCTGCTCGGCCTGCTGCCAGACCGGCGCGCGATGCTGTATTTCGTGCAACCCTCGACGCGGACTTTCCTGTCCTTCAGCAATGCCTGTCATGTGCTCGGCATCCGCACCAGCGAGATCCGCGACCCTGCCACCTCCTCGGAGGTGAAGGGCGAGAGCTTCGAAGACAGTATCCGCACCTTCAGTTCCTATGTGGATGTGATCGTGATGCGCACGCCGGATTCCGGCAAAGCCGCGCGCGCTGCAGAACTGATGAACCGCATCCCGCGACCGGTGCCGATCATCAATGCCGGTAGCGGCCAGGACCAGCACCCCACCCAGGCGCTGCTCGATATCTACACACTGGAGCGCAGTTTCGAGGGCAAGGGCGGCATCGACGGCAAGGTGATCGGCCTGATGGGCGACCTCAAGCGCGGCCGCACCGTCCGTTCCCTGTGCTACCTGATGAAGAATTACCGCGATGTGCGCCTGGTGATGATTGCGCCGCAGCAGTTCGCCATCGAGCCGGATATCAAGGCGCATCTGCGCGAGCAGGGCATAGCCTTTGTAGAGGATGTGCCGCTGTCAAAGGCGCTGCCGGATCTGGATGCAATTTACGTCACGCGGATGCAATCCGAGTGGGATACTGACGGTGAAACCGCGCAGGTCGACTATCGCGAATACAGCATCACGCCGGACAACGTCGGCGCGATGAAGCAGGATGCGGTCATCATGCATCCGCTGCCGCGCGGTCCGGAGATTCATCCCGCAATCGATGATGATCCGCGTGCGGTTTACTGGCGGCAGGAACGCAACGGCATGTGGATGCGTGCAGCGATCCTGCTCAAGCTGTTCCAGGCCGATGGCCTGGTCAGGAATTTCGATCTGTCTGTCCTGCAATAACAACGCTCAACTTCAAGTCGGAGAACAATCATGATCAAGCTGTACGGTGGCATTGCTTCCCCCTACGTTGCCCGCGTAGTGATGTATGCGAAGTTGAAGGGCGTCGATCTGCCGCTTGCCGAGCCGCCTGGCGGCATGGGCGGCCTCAAGAGTCCCGCATACCTCAAGCTCAATCCGATGGGCAAGATGCCCACGCTGGAAGTCGACGGGCAGGGTATCGGCGAGTCCGCGATCATCTGCGATTACCTCGATGACGTTTACCCGCAGAAATCCGCTCTGCCTGCTGATCCGATCGGCCGCGCGCGCTCGCGACTGGTGGCGCGCATCGCCGACCTGTATCTGGCGCAGCATGTTGGTCCGCTGTTCCGGAACATGAATCCCGAAAAGCGCGACCAGGCGGCAGTGGATGCTGCGGGCAAGGACATCGCCAAGGCTTTCGGCTACATCGAGCAGGTGATGGACAGCGGCCCGTTCTGCGTGGGCAAGGAACCGACGCTCGGCGACTGCGCGCTGAGCACCATTACCGCCATGACGCATCAGGTCCTCGCCGCCGGTAATTTCGGCATCGCCGATCCGGTCGGCAGTGGCCGTCTCGCGATCTGGTGGAAAGCCGTACAGGGCCACGCCGTGTGTGCCGCCGTCATCAACGATCACAACACCGCCTTCGGTGGCTTCATCAAGATGATGGCCGGCCGCAAATAAAAGCGGCCGCAGGAGCGGCCGTAGGAGCGGCCGTAGGAGCGGCCGTAGGAGCGGCTTCAGCCGCGATGGTTTTTTCGCGGCTGAAGATCGCGGCTGAAGCCGCTCCTACCAGTAGACATGCGCCCGTAGCTCAGCTGGATAGAGCATCAGGCTTCGAACCTGAGGGTCGGGAGTTCGAATCTCTCCGGGCGCGCCAATCACACACCCTCTGAACCGGGTTACTGCTTCAGCCGGCCCGGACCGCCTCAACCAGCCATATCGCACCGCCGAGCGTCACAAGACCATCCCTGTCGTGCCGGGCAAGCGCCGCCTTGAGCTGCTCCGCTGCCGCCGCCCGGGCCTCCTTGCTTGCCCCGGCTAGCGCCGAGCCCGCCGGGCCAATCTGCATCGCCATGCGTACCGCTGCCCCCACGCCGCCTTCGCTCGCGAAGCAGACGGGAAAGTCGAAGGGACTGATCGCGACATCCGCAAACCCCGCCCCCGCCAGGATTCCACCCAGCCGGTCCCTGTCGGCCAGGGCAAAAGGACCCGGCGCGTGGGGCACGGGCGGTGGTGAGTCGGGGAGCAGGTCGCGAATGGCGCCCATCGGCGTGGTCACCCACTGGTTCTCCGCCGCCCCGCGCCAGCACATGAACAGCAGCCGCCCGCCGGGCCGGACATTGGCCGCAATATTGGCAAAGGCCCCAGCGGGATCGGCGAAGAACATCAGGCCAAATTGCGACACGGCCAGATCGAAGGTTGCGTCGCCTCTCCAGACAGACGCATCCGCCTGAACCAGCCTGGCCCTGCCCT
Organism: Gammaproteobacteria bacterium; assembly: GCA_044344525.1. Classification (GTDB taxonomy): domain Bacteria; phylum Pseudomonadota; class Gammaproteobacteria; order Steroidobacterales; genus SHZI01. The sequence continues at coordinate 3,216 of JBIJCV010000011.1, forward strand.
CCGTCCGGTCCGCCGCCACGGCCAGCATCGCTGCGGAGATATCCACGCCGGTCACCTCTGCTTCGCCATCCAGCCAGGCCCTGCAGGTCGCCCCCGTGCCGCAGCCGATATCGAGCACGCGCTGGCCCGAGACCGAGCCTGCCCGCGCCTTCAACTCCGCCGTGGCGTGCCCAAGCATCGCGTCCAGGCTGACCTGCAGCGCGGCCCATTTCTCGCCCACGCGGCCGTTCCAAAGGTCGATCTGGGCCTGGTTGGATTCGCTCACAAACTCTCCGTCTGAGGACAGGAAGATTATCTGACGCTCTATTCCAGTCCGCTACATTGCCAATGGCGAGATCTGGACCATCGGTGATGCGCAGCGCTGCCGCGCCATTTCCGGCTGCGACGACCTGATGCTCGGGCGGGGAGCAGTCGCCAATCCGGCCCTGGCCCTGATGATCCGCGGCGACCGGGAGGCGGGCTTCTCCTGGCCCGAGATGTGGCCAATGCTGCGGAAGTTCTGGACCGCCATCGAGCTGCATGTGCCCGCGCGTTTTCGCCACGGCCGACTGAAGCAGTGGCTGCTGCATCTGGCGCGGCACTATCCGGAGGCCCAGGAGCAGTTCGACCGGATCCGGCGCCTCGTCAGGCCGGAGGAGGTTGGCCGGGTGTTGTTCCCGGAATGTACCGGGTGATAGTCATATGGGTGGCTGACGTGCTGTCGGACAACTCATCTTGCCAGGCAGGTGAATCGATCGACCAGCGTCACCACCGCGGCTTCGGGTCGCCGGATTTGTCATAAGCTACCGAGTGCCCTTGCCGCGGAACGAGGAGTAGATTCCGCGTTAAGATCCTCAATAGGTGCCCGTAAACTTCGGGTGAAATAAGTATTTAGTATTACCAGTGAGGCTGGTGATACAGTCGAGCAGGAATGCCGAAACCCAAGGAACCCAACATGAAGAAGCGCAGCTCGAAGCCGCTCATTTTGTCCCTCGCCGGACTATTTTTCGCCTTGCCGATGGTGGACGCGTCGGCGGCGAGCCTCACCCTGACGCAGGGCGCCACCACGAGTTCGTCGGTCACGGTGCTGCTCGAGGGCTCGGGCTTCGAATTCAACACCTTCGGCGGTGACTTCAAGCTGACTTGGGATCCGGCGACCCTGGAGCAGGTCACGTCCGTGTCGGCAGGCCCGTTCAACTCGTTCAGCGGCGCGACCAGCAGTTCCCAGACGGTTCTCAGCGTCAGCGCGCCCAATCCGGTGGGACCGTCTTTCGGCATCCTGTCCACGACCTTCAACATACTGGCTCCGGCGTCGCCGAACTTTATTCTGCAGCTGAGCCCGAAGCCGTCTGGTACGGGGTGGTTCCAGCCCGACGGTGTCACGCCCTACGCGGTCAGCTATGGTTCGCTGACGGTCGCTACGGTACCCGCCCCGCCGGCGCTTTGGCTGCTCGGCACGGGCCTCGCCGGTCTCAGCGGGCGTCGCTGGCTGCGGCGGAAAGCCACCAGCTAAGCTCTTTAGTTCAGTTCAGGGCCTATCCCGGCTCCCGAAGCGATAAATCGGGAGTCATATTCTCGGGTTCTAAAACTCAGTACGCGAGCAGGCGAGTGCCTGCAGATTCAGCCCCAAGCCGGTCCCGCGACGCTAAGACTTACTGCCACCAGCCAGAGACACGACCGCCTCCCAGTGCCCTGATTCATCCGTCCGGGCGCGCCATGCAAGACAGGTTGATTCTGTGACAGTGCATCGACTCATCACGCTTATTGCCTTTTTTGCCCTGCTTCCCATCCCTGCGCTTGCCAACGAGGGTGGGCCGTATCACCTGGACGTCACCTATACCGGTGAGCCGATCCGCAACATGCGCGGCGGTATACAACGGGGCAGCAGCTACCTCGATAACCTGGACATCATGCTCAGTGCCGAGCGGGGCAGCCTGTTCGGTATTTCCGGGTTGTCCGGTCTGCTCTATGTCCTGCGCAACAACTCCTCGGAGTTCAGTGCGGAGTACGTGGGCGATGCCAACATCGTCAGCAATATCGATGCACCGGGTGACTGGCGGCTCTTCGAAGCCTGGCTGGACTGGGCACCGGCCGATAGCGACATCTATTCCGTGCGCTTTGGCCTCTACGATCTCAACTCCGAGTTCGATGCGGTGGAAACCGCCGGTCTGTTCCTGAACGGCGCCCAGGGCATGGGCACGGACTTCAGTCAGTCTGGCCTCAATGGGCCGTCGATCTTTCCGGTCAGTTCGCTGGCGATCAGATTGGCGGCCACGCTGGAGAACGGCGCCTATGGCCAGTTGGCCGTGCTGGACGGGGTGCCAGGCAATCCGGATGACCCGCAAAGCAACCGCATCGATCTGTCTTCCGACGACGGTGCGCTCCTCGTGCTGGAGGGCGGCTGGTCGGGCGGCGACTGGCGCAAGCTCGCCATCGGCGTGTGGCGCTACACCGCAGATTTCGACCGCATCGGCGAAAGCACGCCGGAGGATGATCCGGTGCAGGGCGACGGCAATGCCGGCTGGTACCTGATCGCTGACCGTACTCTGTGGACCAGCGGGACGCGCATGCTTGCTGGCTATCTGCGCTATGGCCAGGCCGACGATCGCTATAACGCTTTCGACAGTTACCTGGGTGCCGGCGCCACCCTGACCGGGTTCTGGCCGCGCCGGGCCACGGACAGCGTGGGACTGGGTACGGCGACATCATTCACTGGCCGCCCATTCCGCAGCGCGCAGGAACTGGCCGGGGAACCAGTCGACCGGCATGAAACCGCCATCGAACTCACCTACCGGACAGCGCTCACCGACTGGCTCACGCTCCAGCCCAGCACCCAGTATGTGGTCAACCCGGGCACCAGTCCGGCGCTGGACGATGCGTGGGTCATTGCGCTGCGCTTCGAGATCAGCTTTTCCCCCTGGTAGGAGCGCCTTCAGGCGCGATTATTCAACGCCCGTTCTGCGCTGACTCGCGGCCGGACTGCCTATTTCTGACGCCAGCTGCTGACGAGGCGGGCAACCATCACGGCCAGATAGAGTTGTCCGCCAATGACCTCAGCTGTTGCAAGCCCGCGTGCCGGATCGCTCACCGGCAGGATATCGCCGTAACCGAGAGATGCCAGCGTCACAAAGCTGAAGTAGATGGTTGTTGTGACCCGCAGATCATCGACAGCGGCAGTGCCGACGCTTATGGAATTCGGCATGAGCTGCTCGAGCACCCAGTACAGCACGCCAAAGAACAGGCCGGTGAGCAGGTAGGCGCTGAGCGCGGCATAGATCTGTTCACCCCCGACCGACTTGCCGCTTAAAGAAAACCTGATGGCACTTGCTGCAGCACCAAGTGCCACGACACCCCATACCGTCAGGCTGCCAACCGACACTGCATTCTCATCCATCCAGGCGGCCGCAGGCCGTGTCACCAGTGCGACGGCCAGCAGCGCCAACGCGACTCGTCGCACCCTGCCCGGTTCAAGTGCCAGGACTGCGGCGATCAGGTTTATTCCGAGCAGAGCTTCGACTACGCTGGTTTCAAAGCCGAGGGGTTCGACAATCGGTGAGGCAATGAGCGACAGCAGCAGGCCAAAGAACAGCATGCGGAAGCGGTGGCTCAAGTAGATGTTTCTCAGCACGATTCCATACGGTACCACGATGTTCCGATGGCTGATTCCCGGGCCGCCATCGATGAAATCCAGTCTGCCCCCTGTTTCCGCATCAGGTGCTAGGATTGACCACGATTGCTGGCAAGAGAGGCAACGCCATGGAAGAGTCCAAACATACTGCCTGGTCCCGTCACCTCGATGGTATCGGCGATGAGTTGCTGCGTCTTGCAGTCGTGTGCGACGTGCGCCTTCGCGATCCTGGCGTGGTCGACCGCATACTCAATAACGATGCAAGCGTGTGTGGCAAGCCCAATCCGATTGGTTTTCGCAAACTGCGTGGTCTGCTGATGGCCACCTTCGATTCGATCAACAAGGCGGTTGGCCGCATCGGTCCGGAGGAAACGAAACAGATCACCGATGCGATTATCGAGCGACTCGATCGCCATCGTGCGGCTGGTGGTATCGCCAGTCGCTACGACCAGAAGCCCACGACCAGCAAGCCTGACTAGAAATTTCCACCGAGTGCCAGGTGCAGGTTGACCCGCTGCACCAGCTGTTCGCTTTGCACCCGGAGCAGGGCGCTCTTTGCGCTGAATAGCCGCATCTGCTGCTGTTCAACAGCGCGCAGGTCGTCGGAGCCGACGCGGTAGCGGGTCTCGGCGAACTGCAGCGCCCGTTCATTCTCCGTGACCGCCTGCAGCAACAGCGGCTTGCGGGCATCCAGGGCGTAGCTCGCGGACAGGGCGCTCTCCACCTCGGCAAAGGCATTGGCACCGGCCCGGCCGTACTCCGCGACGGCCTCTTTCTGCTCTGCCGTGCGCACCTTGATCTCGGCCTTGAGACCGCCGCCAAGATAGAGCGGCACACTCACGCGGCCGCCGAAGCCCCAGACGGGGTCGTCACGTTCCTTGAGCAGCACGAGGTCACTCGACAGGCTCGACAAGCTGGTGTTGAGCTTGAGCGTCGGCAGGCGTGCCGCCTTCGTTTCCTGCACCCGGAAGAAAGCCGCGGCCACGCGCCGTTCTGCTGCGATCACGTCGGGACGGCGCTCAAGCAATTCCGAGGGCAGGCCTGCGGGCACCGGTCCGGGTAGCTGCGGCAGAGCGACGGGCACTTCGATCTCGGCGGCCGGGTAGCGCCCGACCAGCGTCTCGATGGCCTGCACGGACTGGCGGAAAGACAGCCCGAGCTGCTCGGCGGCGTCGCGGTAGGTGGCGAGCGAGGCCTCGGCCACTGACACGTCGTACGCGTTGCCGACACCGATGCGCTGGCGCTCGCGGGCCAGCTGCACGAGTTTTTCGGCTGCAATCACCATGTCGTCGGCGACGCGCTTCTGCAGGCGGGCCTCGCTGGCCACGAACCAGGCGCGCGCCACCATGGCGGCCATCGACTGTTGTGCCCAGGCGGTGGAGAGCTCTACCGAGAGCAGCTGCAGGCGGGCGGTTTCGCGCCCGGCGCGCACTTTGCCCCAGAGATCCAGCTCCCAGCTGGCGAACAGGCCGCCAAAGTCCACGGTGCCGCTGCTGCTGTCTTTGCCGCTGACGTTGCCGATCGCGTAGACCTGCGGGTAGAGGCTCGCGCTGGCTGACTCGACATAGGCGGCAGCCTGCTCGACGCGGGCTGCCGCTGCCAGCAGGTCCGGGTTGTTGGCGAGAGCCTCCGCCACCAGCGCGTTCAGGCTTGGGTCGTTGAAGGCGGCGAGCCAGGCATCCGAAACAGATCCGGCTGCTGTGCTTCCGGATTGCCAGGTGTCCGGCGTGTTGAGACCCGGCAGCGCCTGGGTGCGCACCTCCGCACGTTCTGGCGGCGACTTGAGTGCGCAGCCTGCTGGCAGCATCGCTGCCAGTGCGAGGATCAGGACAACCTGCGCTTTCATCGGCACGCCTTCATCATCCTAGTGCAGCTTCAGGATGAGGTAGTTGGTGTACGACCCGACACGCAGGATCACCTTGCGCAGGATGTGGATCATCTCGCCGTGATTCGTGTAGATCGCGGCGCCGCCCGTGGCACCGGCGGCGAGGAAGCGCCCCTTGTCCTTCGCCGCGATGTTGAGTTTTACGGCGAAGCGGCCTGGCGGTATCGGGGCTGGCCCGGTGTTCGGCAGGTTGCCCGACATGGCGAGCTGGCCCTGGCCCTGGGCCCAGACGATGGAGTCGACAGTTGCCTTGATGATGTCACCGGGGTAGGTGCTGAGTGCTATTTCCGCCTCGTTGCCCGGCTCAACCCGCCATAACTCGTTCTGCGCGTAGAGCGCAATCACCTGGAACTCGTCCTCGACGAAGGTCATCGCCGGGGTGAAGGGCATGGGGTTGATGAAGGATCCTGGCCGCAGCTGCACATTGATGGCCGAGCCGTTGGCAGGCGCGTACATCACTGTCTGCGAGAGGTCCCACTTCGCTTTCGCCAGGTTCGCCTTGATTGTCGCGACGGAAGCGAGATCCCCGTCCACGATGGCGGCGAGCTGGGCCTGGGCCCTGGCCTCGTTGGCGATGGCCGATGAGACCTGGCCCTGCAGGTTTGCCAGGTCTGCCTGGGCCTTCTCCAGGTCGAAGCGGTTGCCGGCGCCGGTGGCGCTCAGCTCCTCGTACTGCTTCACGCGCAGCTTCGTGAGGTCAATCTGCGAGCGCAGCGCCGCGGTATTGCCCTTGGCCACGTTCAGCTGCTCACGCAGGTCCCTGGCCGAGCCCTCCGACTCCGCCAGCTGGGCCTCGAGAGCTTTCACGTCGAGTTCGTAGGGCGTCGGGTCGATGCGGAACAGCACATCGCCCTTCTTCAGGGGGCGGTTGCCCTCCGCGGACACGTCGATCACGCGGCCTTTTACCTGCGGAATGACCTGCACCACATACTTGATGACGCGCACGTCGGCGGAGGAGGGCGCAACGATGTTGAGAAACAGGATCAGCGCGGTGATGCCGACGATCGGGATGATCGCTACCGTTACCTTGGAGACGTTGTTCCATGGCAGCAGCTTGAACTTGATGAAGATCAGCCAGACGAAGAAGCTGTAGATACCAAGCAGAAGAATTTCCATCAGCCTGCTCCTTTTCCGGTGCCGGCCGTGGGATGGGTTGCTGCCACCTCACCCTGAACTGCCGTGAGTCGTGCGTGCAGTTCGCGAAGTTGATCCGGGAGCTGGCCGCGCTGGGCGAGGGCGTCGAGTTCGGTGCGCAGGCGGGCCACGTCGTCGCCCAGGATGGCGGCGTCTTTTTCTTCAAGTGCGGCGTAGTAGTCGTCGTGCTTGTCGCGGCCGTAGGCCATCTTGTACATCACGGGCTTGCTGTAGGCCATGATCCAGGCGATCGGCCAGAGCAAGCCGCCGAACACGAGGGACAGAAGACAGATGACGTTGATGACTTCCTTCTGGGGATGCTCGCGCTGCTCGGCAATTTTCTCCGGCAGGATGTGCACGAACCAGAACACCGCGACGACCACGATGGGCACGACGAAGATCACAAACAGCGCGATGTAATCGGCGGCCGTATCGAGTGCTTCGCCCTTGAAAATGGAGGCTTGAGCGGCTGGCGCAACGATGCTGGCGACTGCAGCGAGCCAGCGACGGGTGAGTGATTTGGTCAGCATGCGAATATTCCGGAATGTGCGGTCAAGCCCGGCCAGATGTGTTGGCTTGACCAGAATGGTTGCCGTTGATCGCATCGGGATCCTGATTAATACTCGCCACAAATGCAAGCTTGGCGCTGCGAGGGCCAGTGAGCGGGGATACCAATCCCTGGAGCAGCAAGTCAGTCCAGGTACCTGCCGATGCCTGCAAAAAAAGAGGACGTCCATGCCTGGCTGGTTGCGTGATTACCGTCCCGAGTGGCTGCGGCCCGACCTGCTGGCCGGGCTGATCACTGCCGCTGTCGTCATCCCCAAGGCGATGGCTTATGCCACCGTGGCCGGGCTGCCGGTGCAGGTGGGGCTCTATACGGCCTTCATACCGATGGTCATCTACGCAGTGCTGGGCTCGTCCCAGGTGTTGAGCGTGAGCACTACCACCACCATCGCCATCCTTACGGGCGCGGCCCTCGCCGAGGTCTCGCCGGACGGCAACATGGCGGTGATCGTGCCGGCCCTCGCAACGCTCACGCTGCTGGTGGGCCTGCTGCTCACGCTCGGCTCGCTGCTCCGGCTCGGCTTTCTTGCCAACTTCATCTCCGAGCCGGTGCTGGTCGGCTTCAAGGCCGGCATCGGCCTGGTGATTGTCGTCGACCAGTTGCCGAAGTTGTTTGGCGTGCACTACGCCAAAGGCAGCTTCGGGCAGAACCTGCTGTCGCTGGTGCAGAGCCTGCCGGAAACGGTAGTTCCCGCGCTGGTGGTGGCTGCGCTGACCATCCTGCTGCTGATCGGCCTGGAGCGCTTTCTGCCGCGATTGCCCGCGCCACTGGTTGGCGTGGCTGCCGGCATTGCCGCGATGGGCCTGCTGGGACTCGGGGTCATGGGCGTCGAAACCGTTGGCCAGATTCCGCGCGGCCTGCCGGGCCTGCAGTTGCCAGACCTGTCCCTGGCTGCGGCACTGTGGCCAGCGGCCATGGGTATTGCCGTCATGAGCTTCACCGAGACCGCAGCGGTCGGTCGGGCCTTCGCCGCCCCGGGCGAGCCGCCCATGCAGCCCAACCGGGAGTTGCTGGCCACCGGGCTGGGCACGGCCGGCGGTGCGCTGCTCGGCGCCATGCCGGCTGGCGGCGGTACTTCCCAGACGGCAGTCAACCGGTTGTCGGGTGCGCGCAGTCCGCTGGCCGGTCTCGTGACGGCCGGTGCCACGCTGCTCACCATGCTGCTGCTGGCGCCGGTCATCAGTCTGATGCCGCAGGCCACGCTGGCGGCGGTGGTGATCGTGTATTCGGTGGGTCTGATCCAGCCCGCCGAATTCCGCTCGATCCTTGCGATCCGCCGCAACGAGTTCATCTGGGCGCTGGCGGCGCTGGCGGGCGTCGTCATCCTCGGCACCCTCAAGGGCATCCTGGTCGCGATCATCGTTTCGCTGATTGGTCTGGCCCAGCAGGTCTCGAATCCGCCGGTCTACGTGCTGGGGCGCAAGCGGGGCACCAACGCCTTCCGTCCGCTGTCGCCCGAGCACACTGACGACGATACCTTCCCCGGCCTGCTGATGCTGCGCCTGACAGGCCGGCTGTTTTTTGCCAACGCCGAGCGGGTGCGCGACAGGATCCGGCCGCTCGTGGAGGACGCGCGGCCCCGGGTGGTGGCCCTCGACCTGAGTGGTGTGTTCGACCTGGAATACACGGCGCTGAAGATGCTGACCGAGGCGGAGGCCCGTAACAGGGAGCAGGGCGTCGAATTGTGGCTGGTCGGGCTCACGCCGGAGGTACTTGATGTCGTGCAGCGCTCGCCGCTCGGTCAGGCACTGGGGCAGGAGCGGATGTTTTTCAATATGGAGCTGGCTGTCGCCAGATACCAGACTCTCCCGCCGGTTACCGGTTGACGATTGTCATGGCGGTATCAAGGAGCAGTCGGCGTTGCTGGAGCGCGTTGCCGGCACCACGCACCGCACTGCCACGTCCGTGGGTGATCCATGCGCCGAGCACCAGGGTGAGCAGCGCGTAGGCTCGGCCCTTGCACTCGGTTGCATCCAGTGCTGGCCGTATCTTGCGGATGAGCCTGGCATATTGACCAAGTACCCACTGGTAGAATTCATCGCGGGTGTGCTGGGGTAGTCGATGGCGGAGCCAGTAGGCTGAAGCATCCAGCCAGACGGACGTGTCCACGCT
>JBIJCV010000253.1:0-3606 GCA_044344525.1 Gammaproteobacteria bacterium
GCTGTAACTGCTTGTACATCTGTGCTCCAGGAAACCCGTTCAGGCGAGCGCCGAAACCACCGGGTTGAAAAAATGCCGGCCGCTGCGGATGCGTTCGATCTGCGCAAGCAGCATTTCGAAGTGCTCGTCATTATGAACCGGGTCGATAACCGCCGCATTCACTATCAGCAGCGGCGCGACGGCGTAATCGTGGAAGAAACGCGCGTAGCCCTCGGCAAGGCGCTCCAGGTAGCGTCGGCCAATGCGCCGCTCTGCATCGATGCCCCGGCGCGAAATCCTGAACAGCAGCGTATCCACAGGTGCCTGCAGATACACAACCAGATCCGGCACCGGTGGCGAAAAAGCCAGGGACTCGGCCACCTTGTCATACAGCGAGAGCTCGTTTTGCCCGAGGTTGATCTCGGCAAACAGACGATCCTTGTCCATCAGATAATCCGAAATCCTGGTCTCGGCAAAAATATCTGCCTGCCGCAACTGCTCGATTTGCTGAACCCGCTGAAAGAGGAAAAACAGCTGCGTCGGCAAGGCCACCCGGTCCGGCTCACGATAGAAGCGCTCAAGAAAGGGATTGGTCTCGGGCTCCTCGAGCAGCAGCTCGGCATTCATGGCGCCCGCAAGCCGCCGCGCAAGACTGGTCTTGCCGACGCCTATCGGTCCTTCAATGGCTATGTAACGGGAATTGGCCATACCGGCTGACTATTGTTGTTCTTATGGTCGGAAAAGGCGCGCAGGCACAGTATCAGTCAAATCAACCGAGCAGCTCCAGTCCCGAGCTGTCAGTTGCCGCCGCCAGTTTCGCTACAGCGCCCAGGCCCGGTATACGCAAGCCCGGGGCGACTTCCAGCAGTGGCAACAATACAAAATTTCGCGCCGCAATGCCCGGATGAGGGATCTCCAGATGCCCCGATTTCACCCTCTGCTCACCATGAACCAGCAAATCGAGGTCCAGCGTACGCGCAGCCCAGCGCTGGCTCTCCACCCTCTGACGCCCGTGCGCGCGTTCGATGGCATGCAGGGCATCAAGCAATGCCGGCGACTCAAGGCGGGTCAATATTGCCGCCACTGCGTTCACATAGTCGGGCTGCGACAGCCCGCCAAGCGGTGGACTGCGGTACAGGCGGGATCGCGCCACCAGACGACTCGCGGGCAATTCCGCCAGTTCGGCAAACGCTCGCCTGAGATGGGCGAGCGGATCATCGAGATTGCTCCCGAGTCCGATGTAAGCGGGTACCCAGGTTTGTACCAGCACAGCTGGCTCTTTCAGGAGGCAGATGCGGCGGGTCGCCGCCGGCGCCGTCCGCGTGACCCCTGCCGCTGCTGCTGCTGCTGGCCACCGAATTCTTTCTGCTGCTCCTCAGGCGACAGGGTCTGGATCTTCGTCCACCAGTCCACCAAGTCGGGCGTTACCTCACCGAGTTCGCAGCGCAACACCAGCAGGTCATAGGCGGCGCGAAATCGCCGATGCTCGAGCAGCACGCCGGTACGCCGACCCTGCCGCCGCAGGAAACGCGGCTGGAGCTGCAGCATTTCACGCATCGGCACGGAAAAACGCCTGGGCAGACTGACCCGTGCAATCTGCTCATCGGTCACTTCCATACCGGCATCGATCAACGCCTGGTTCTCGGACATCTCGCTGGACTGGCGCAGTACGGCGGCGCGCTCCTGCACCGGACCCCAGAGGAATACGCCGAACAGGAACATGGGCGTTACCGGCAATCCCTCCACGACCCGATTATCGGTATTGACCAGCGCGCGCTCGATGAAGCGCCGACGTTTGCCATCCGCATCATCGGCCGACAGCCAGCGCGCGGTGGCAGGGAAAAGATGCGCCAGCAGACCATGGGTGCACAGTCGCCGGTAACTCTCCATCGCATACCCAGTCAAAAAGACCTTGAGAAACTCGTCAAACAGGCGAGCCGGCGGCATGTTGTCGAGCAAGGGCGCAAGTTGTGGAATCGGCGCGGCAGAATCCGCATGTATGGTCAGGTTCAGCTTCGCCGCCAGACGCACGGCACGGATCATGCGCACCGGATCCTCGCGATAGCGGGTCACCGGATCGCCAATCAGCCGGATGCAGCCATCGGCAATATCCTGCATGCCGTTCACGTAGTCCCAGATCGAAAAATCCGCGACGTTGTAATAGAGGGCATTGACGGTGAAATCGCGCCGCCAGGCGTCCTCTTCGATCGAACCGTAGGAATTGTCCTTGAGGATGCGGCCATTCACATCGAGAATCTGCCGGTCTTCACTCTCCTCGTCCTCGCTGCCGATACCGCGGAAGGTTGCGACCTCGATGATTTCGTCGCGGAAACGCACATGCACCAGCCGGAAACGCCGGCCGATGATGCGACTGTTGCCGAACACCGCGTGCACCTGTTCAGGGCTGGCATCGGTGGCGATGTCGAAGTCCTTGGGCTGCCGGTTCAGCAGCAGGTCGCGCACCCCGCCGCCGACGATAAAGGCCTGGAAACCGGCATCTTTCAGTCGGTACAGCACCTTGAGCGCAGCCTGCGAGATGTTCGCCCGCGAGATATTGTGGTCGGGGCGCGGAATGATGCGCGGCGCATCCACGGGAAGACTGGCCTGATTCAAAAAAACTCCGACTTGAGACTGATGGCTAGCTGCCTATAATAGCAGCCCGCTTCGGCGGCATCGCCGATAAAGCTCCCTTCGTCTAGCGGTTAGGACGCGGCCCTCTCAAGGCTGAAACACGAGTTCGATTCTCGTAGGGAGCGCCAATCACCAGAAAACCGGGCGATAGACCAGGTCAAACCCCCACAACCCATGCGCCCCGTGCTGCTCACCATGCTGCTGCCCCTGAGCAATGTCTTCATGATTTTTGCCTGGTACGCCCATCTGAAGGAATTGAGCCACAAGCCCTCGCTGATCGCCGCGCTTGTCAGTTGGGGCATTGTCTTTTTCTGTGCATACTCGGCGCGGTTTTCTTCATCTTCCGGAGTCGCTGGAGCGGAGTCTGATATGGCGCCCTGCGCGGTTGCGTAACAGATGACATCAGCGTCAAACCCCGGATCAGATAACCGCGACCCGCTCAGAACCGCCGGCGTCTGGCGACGTATCGCCGCCTGCGTTTATGACCTGCTGCTGCTCGCAGCGGTCTGGATGCTGACCACCCTGATCCTCGTCGTCTTGCAGGGTGGCGACGCGATCCGTCCCGGCGCCCTGGGTTACCAGTTGCTGTTGCTCGGTGTGGCGGCTGCCTTTTATGTCAGTTGCTGGATGCGCGGTGGTCAGACACTCGGCATGCGCGCGTGGCGGATCCGCCTGGAACGGCGCTCTGGAGAAGCCGTCGACCTGCGCACCGGCATGCTGCGTTTTGCCGCCGGGCTGCTGTCGGTCATCTCGTGTGGTGTGGGCCTGCTGTGGCTGTGGGTCGATCGCGATGCGTTGACCTGGCACGATCGTCTGGCCGGCACGCGTGTGGTCGTGCTGCCTGCCAAACCGGGCTGAACCATCCGCCTCGGCGCGAGCCTCGCCAGTCTGAGCGTACAGACTACTTGCTCCCCCAGAGTTGCTGAACACGCGCATCCCTGCCGCAGCCATTGCGGTAGTAGGCGTAGCGGATCGGATTCTTCTTGTAATAGTCCT
>JBIJCV010000254.1:0-3552 GCA_044344525.1 Gammaproteobacteria bacterium
CTGCACATCTTTCTGTTCGTGTTCTGGCTGGGGCCTGATGTGGCCGCATACATCTGGAGCCGCAAGGCAGTGGAGGCGGGCGCACCGCCCGAGATGCAGGCGGTGTCGCGGCAGATGATGACGCGGGTGGAGATGATCTCACGCGCCTCGATGAGCCTGATGCTGACCGTCGGCGGTCTGCTTTCGCATTACGTCGGGCTGGAGCATCCGTGGTGGCAGATGGCCGGCATCGTGCTGCTGGGGCCGGTCTGGCTGCTGCTCATACTGGCCGGATTTTTTCGCGACGGCACACCGTTCGGGGCGACGGCATTGCGACTGGAGACGGCGCTGCGCTGGACAGTGATCGTGGCGGTACCGCTGTCGGTGGTCTGGTCGACGCTGACCGGGCGTCTGGATGTTGCACCCTATGTGGGTGCGAAGCTGTTGCTGTTCGCCGCGGTGTTGCTGTGCTGGCAGTTGCTGCGCACGGGCGTACCGCGCAGCCGGACTTATCTGGCGACTGTCTGGGTGGGACTTCTGGCGGCTGCGCTGCTCGGCGTGATGAAGCCGGGTGTGCCGGCGGCCGCAAGTGCTGTGGCGGAGTCCCGGGCGCCGATGCAGACGTCAGGCATGGAATAGATTTGCCGATATGAAATACCTGCACACCATGGTCCGAGTGTCGGACCTCGACAAGTCCCTGCATTTTTACTGCGACCAGCTGGGTTTGCGCGAACTGCGCCGCTACGAAAATCCTGCGGGCCGCTTCACGCTCGTATTCCTCGCGGCGCCCGGCGACGAATCGGCCGTCGTCGAACTCACCTGGAACTGGGATCCGGAAGATTACGGTGAAGCACGCAACTTCGGGCACCTTGCCTACGAGGTCGATGACATCTACGCGCTGTGCGAGCGGCTCATGCAGGGCAGTGTCACCATCAACCGTCCGCCGCGCGATGGCCGCATGGCCTTCGTGCGCTCCCCGGACAGGATCTCGATCGAACTGCTGCAGAAGGGCAACGCGCTGCCACCCCGTGAGCCCTGGGCGTCGATGCCGAATACGGGAGAGTGGTGAGCCGCATTGGAGAGAGCATTTGCAGCCGCTTCGCACACCTGACGAACGTTTCCTGAACCTGCCGGACTACGACTTCGCTCCCCACTACGTGACAGTGCCGGATGAACGCTTCAACGCGCTCCGCATGCACTACCTGGATGAGGGGGCCAGGGATGGCCACGTGATTCTGCTGCTGCATGGTCAGGGTTGCTGGTCTTACCTGTATCGCCGGATGATCCCGCCGCTCGTGGCCGCCGGATATCGCGTTATTGCCCCGGACTATATCGGCTTCGGTCGCTCGGACAAGCTGCCGTCCACCGGGGACTACAGTTTTCAGCGCCACATCGACTGGCTGACGGCTTTTCTCGACAAGCTGATGCTCCGCGACGTCACTGCCTACCTCTTCGACTGGGGTGGCTTCTTCGGATTGCGCATCGCCGCCGAACGGCCGGAGTTCTTCGCACGTCTCGTGCTCAGCAATACCCTGGTTCATCAACTGGCGCGAGCAGCAATTCGCCATGCCCCGATTTCCGCAGGGCGAAATGGTCAATGATGGCGTCGTGCAGAAGCTGCGGCCGGAGATTATCGCGGCCTACGATGCGCCCTATCCGGACGAAAGCTACAAGACCGGCCCGCGGCGCTTCCCGATGATCCTGCCAATAATGGCCGATGACCCGGCGGCGATTGCCAATGCGAAGGCCTGGGAGATTCTTGCGCAATGGCAGAAACCGGTTTTGACCCTGTATAGCGCTGCGTTCGCTGGTGGTGCGATGGGGCCGGATCGGATTCTGGTACACATCCCCGGGGCGAAGGGGCAGGCCCATGCGTTATTGAAGGACGCCAGCTTTTACATCACCGAGGACCAGTGGGAAGAACTGGTCCGGCGCATCGCGGTTTTCGCGGGCTCGCCAGCCATCACCGATAGTCAAACAATCAAATGATCAAGTGCTCCGGCACCTGCAGGCAAAAAAATGCCCCGGACTGGCCGGGGCATTATCGCATCCGATGATGCCTGTTCAGGTCGCCACTGATAACTGTCTCTGTCGAGACAGCTCAGGGTGCCGGAACCGGTTTATCAGGACGCCCGCAGGTTGGCAGCAGCTGGCTTGCCACGCTCGTTGGTGATGTCGAACGAGATGCTCTGACCTTCGTTCAGGGTCGCCATCCCGGCGGCCTGTACGGCGGTCACATGAACGAACACGTCCTTCGAGCCGTCGGACGGCTGGATGAACCCGAAGCCCTTCTGGGCGTTAAACCACTTTACTGTTCCGGTAGCCATTAACGTAAGTATTCCTTATGGCGTTAAAAAAAACAGGACACTTGGGAATAACGCCAACCCCGCGTGACCTTTAACAATTATGGAGTTTGAGGGAAGCACTCGTCTTGAAATCCCGGACGGGATGTTTAGTCGAAAGCTGGCCAAAAACGCCATTTGCACGAGTGAAGGTATGTCATATGGGAGGGCGGGTCAATACGCGCGCTGAATCTGCTGTGTGACAATCCCGGTCAGACCCCGGTTTTACGGGCAGGGAGCAGGGCTGTGAATGATGCAGCGCGCCTCGAGGCGCTGGAGGTCAAGTGTGCACATCTTGAGCGGGCGATACAGGAGCTGAGCGACGTGCTTTACCAGCAGTCGCAGCGCCTGGATGAGCAGGTATTGCGCAACCAGCAACTCCGGCAACAGCTTGAAATGCTTGGGAATGGGGTGGGCGAGCCGGGCTCTGGGGTGGAGATCCCGCCCCATTACTAGCCCGGATCACAGCGCGATGCCGGAGGCCCGGGCCACGACCCGGCTGTATGTCGTGCCGGTCTGGCTGCGGGTACTGGCCGGCCTGCTGGCGCTGGCGGCACTGTTTGCCGCGTTCTCGCTGATCCGTACCGGCGTGCGCAGTAGCGGTGAGCTGCAGATTCTGCTGTTTACCGCTGCGCAGGGCATCGTCGATGTCTGCCTGGGTGGGTTGTTTGCCTATGTGGCGGTGACCGGCCTGGCGCCCACCCATCTGCTGCGCAGCGCTGGCGATGCATGGACGGGCAGTGCACCGCGCTTTCGCCTCGAGCCGGATCTGCAGCGCTATCTGCGACGCTTGCAGGCACAGCAGCCGCAGATTGCCGAATGCTGGATCCTCGGCCGCGTGTCTAAAGGCCGGCGCTCCGATCAGTTGCCAGCGCAGTGGTGGCTACTGGTCTTTGGTCCGGCGACGCTGACCGAGACGCTGCAGGCCGACTGGAATATCCGCCGGCGTGATGTGCGCCTGTTTGTGGTCGATAGCGAAGCGGAATCGGTCTGTGCCGCATGGGGACGACCATATACCGGTGCGCTCGCCGACTGGCACTGGCGCTTCATCACGGACGAAGTCGCGCACTTCGATCCGCCGGCCGATGCCGGTGAGTATGCGCAGGCTGGTGATCGCGCCGACCCTGATGCGGAATCTGCGCACGTTGCCGAGCGCCTGTGGAGCAGAGAGTAGGAGCGCCTTCCTGTGGGAGCGGCTTCAGCCGCGATCTTCTGGTCAAAAAAATCGCGG
>JBIJCV010000012.1:0-12352 GCA_044344525.1 Gammaproteobacteria bacterium
CCAGTATCGGACCTTACTCACTGGTGTTTCCGCTGGACATCAGCGAAGAGCATTCGATGCTGCTGGTCAGTCGCGCCAGCTCCAACACGGCAACCAACCTCAGACGCACCGGTAAATGCGCGATGCACTGGATCGAGTTCGACAAGCCGCTGCTGCAGACAGTCGTGGATCTCGGTTATCCGGGTGTGCCGCCTGAAGAAAAGATGCGTGACGTGCCTTTCGAACTGATGCCGACGCCGACGCCGGAGTTCCGCGATGATCCTGACTTCCCGCTGTTGATCAAGGGCGCATTCCAGATCTTCGAGTGCGAGCTGGATGGCCGTTTTGAATACCATCCGGTACGCCGCGCACCTCGTGAGCTGGTCGAGGACTATCTGGCGCTCAAGGTGAAAAACATCCTCATGCCGGAGAGTTTCAGGCAGAAACTGACCGAACGAAAGGTGTTTCCGGACATGCCGATTTCCTACGGCTTTCGTGGCGGCAAGGAGTTCTGGTTCGTGCGCCACGGTGAGCCCTTCCATTTGCCGGTGCCAAAGGGCAAGGGCATGGGCCTGCCGGGGATTTACCGGATGGCGAACAGCCTCGACAGCGAGGTGGAGTTTACGGCGGATGCCTGCGAGATCCTGACTGCAGTCCCCAGGCCATTCGTCGAGGGTGCCCTCAAGGTATTTGTCGACATGGCAAAGGAGGGCAAGGTGCAAAAGGTGGACGCGGCGTTCATCAATTCCACCCGCACGCGCTGGAGCAGTCGCAAGGATTCTTAGCTTGCTGGCGTCAATGCGCGGCGTCTGGTCTCCGAGGGCGTTTCACCAAAGCGTGCGCGGTAGCACTTGGCAAACTTGCCGAGATGATTGAAGCCGCAGGCCAGCGCCACATCCGTCACGCTGCGTCCGCCGACCGTACTCACCACCAGTCCCTGGTGGGCCAGATCCAGGCGATAGTCGCGCAGATATTCCATGGGCGTGGTTTGCCTGAAGCGCCGGAACCCGGCCTGCAGGGTTCTTTCGCTGACGCCTGCGATCCCGGCCAGGTCGTGCAGCGTGACAGGCTGGTCAGCATTGCCCCGGATGTATTGCTCGACATTGCGGATATAGACCGGTGCCGGACCGGTGCGCTCGGCATCGAGCGCAGCGCTGTAGTTATGTGGCAATTCCATCATCACCAGGCTGATGAGCGTGCGCTCCAGCTGGCGACACACCGTTGGACTGCTGACGATGCCTGCGGCGCGCTGTTCAAACTCGCCGCACAGGAAGCGCAGAAAACGCCGCAGCCCGGGCGCGTTGCCCGTATCCGGGTCTGAGGGTTGTACAAACCGCACGGCTGAGGAGACCCGCTGGCCGGTGGCTTCTTCGAGCCAGTCATGCAGCAGTGGCGACGGTATGCGCAGCGTCAGATTCACTTCACCGGCTACAAAACGCATGATCGCCGGTCCAGTCGGGTTCATCGCCCGGATCATCTGCGGGTTCAACGCGCCGGTGAACCCGTCCTGGGTGAGCGTGCCGGCACCATGCAGCAGGACGAGAAAGAGATAGGAGTCATCCGGGTGCGCTTCGATCTGCACGGCAGCGCCATAGTGCAGAGCATGGATGGATACCTGGCCGATGCTGGCGCTGCTGTGACGGAAGGCAACCAGCGGGCGCCGTGCCGTGGGCAGTACCGAATGCGGCCACAGGAATCTCGACAGGTGATCGCGCGCGGCGAGCAGGTCGGCGGTTTCCAGCACCAGCTGCCCGGGCAGTGGCATGCTGGCCGGCGGCGAGGGCCGTAATCCGCTTGCCGACTGGCGTGTAGTGTCATCCATGCAGGCCTCGATGCAGCGGGGCCGACTTCACGGCCCTTCAGGCTGCTCGGACGATACTAGCGCGGAGTGACCCGGTATGGACCGGTCCGGTTGCTTCGGCCAATGCGGCTGCGCAAACCGTATAACGGGCATACTCCCGGCTTTGTTAATAATCGGATTCTCCCTGAAGCACAGCAGGACACATGACCATGGTCGAGTCGGTAACCCAGCCGGACGCGGTCCCCGCGCGCAGTTCGCAGGCACAGACACTCAGAGCGCTCGATCCGCTCGATCTGTTTGATATCCGTGCCGAGCTGACTGAAGAAGAGATCCTCGTACAGGATACCGTCGCGCGCTTTGTCGATGATCAGGTGCTGCCGATAATTCGCGAATGCTTTGAGCAGCATCGTTTCCCGCAGGAACTCGTCAAGGAGATTGCAGCACTCGGTCTGCTCGGGAGCAGCATCGAGGGCTACGGCTGTGCGGGACTCAACAGTGTCGCTTACGGGTTGATCTGTCAGGAGCTCGAGCGCGGCGACAGCGGCCTGCGCAGTTTCGTCTCTGTGCAGAGCAGCCTGGTCATGTACCCGATTCACAGCTTCGGGTCGGCGGCGCAAAAGGAGCGCTGGCTGCCGGCGATGGCGCGCGGTGAGGCTATCGGCTGTTTCGGCCTGACCGAGGCGCACGGCGGTTCTGATCCTGCCAGCATGAAAACCCATGCGCGGCGTCAGGGCGGCGACTGGGTACTGAACGGTTCGAAGATGTGGATCACCAACGGCACCATCGCCGATGTCGCCGTGGTGTGGGCCAATACTGACGAAGGTATCAAGGGGTTTCTGGTCGAGCGCGGCATGCCCGGATTTGCCGCCCCCGAGATCGAAAACAAGATGTCGCTGCGGGCTTCGGTGACCGCGGCGCTGTTTTTCGACAATGTGCGCCTCCCGGCGGACAGCGTGCTGCCGGGTGTAACCGGTCTGCGTGGTCCCCTGAGCTGTCTTACCCAGGCGCGCTACGGGATCAGCTGGGGCCCGATTGGCAGCGCACAGGCCTGTCTCAGGGAGTTACTGGCGTTTACCGGGAGTCGGCACCTGTTTGGCAGCCCGCTGTCCCACAAGCAATTGATCCAGGTGCGCCTCGCCGACATGGCGCGGCGTATCACGACCGCGCAGTTGCTGGCGCTGCGTCTGGGGCGGCTCAAGGATTCGGGTCGCCTGCATCCCACCCAGGTATCGCTGGCCAAGTGGAACAATGTGCGGATGGCCCTGGATATTGCCCGCGACTGCCGCGACATGCTGGGCGGCGGCGGAATCAGTGCCGAGTATGTGCCGGTGCGTCATATGCTCAATCTGGAGAGCGTGATCACCTACGAAGGCACGGAGTCGGTACACCAGTTGGTGGTTGGCAAAGAACTCACCGGCGTCAGCGCTTTTTAGGCAGGCTTGTGTTTCAGTCGACCGGGCTCGACTATTGGCACAGTCATCCGGGAGGCGCCGCCGTGGAGCTGCAGGAGACCAGGGATCCGCACATCATTGCCGGCTGGGCAGTTGCTGTCGCTCAGGCGCTGGACGCGCGCGGACTCGACAGCCACTCGATCTTCAATGCGGCTGGCATCGATCTGGCAGCGGCCCGGGTTCCGACCACCCGCTTCCCCGCCGCCGCCATGACCCGCGTCTACGAACTCGCCGATGCGGCGACCAATGATCCCTCGTTCGGGTTGTCGATCGCTGAATTCGTGCACGCCACCTCGCTGCATGCACTGGGCTTCTCGCTACTGGCCAGCAGTACGCTCGAATCGTTTTGCCGGCGGGTGGTGCGCTATTTCCGCCTGGTCAGTACCAATGCCGAGTGTCAGATGGAGCGCACCGCTACCGAGTACCGTCTGGTCATGGTGCCCACGATCGACCGTCAACAGTACTATCCCCAGGACGCCTGGATGGCCACGGGGGTGCGCTTCATGCGCGAGATCTACCGGCCGGATTTTGCCCCCTTGTCCGTATGCCTGGCCCGGCCGCGGCCACGGGAAAAGATTCAGCGCTTCGAACAGTTCTTCGGTACGACGGTCAACTACGGGTGTCCGTCCAACAGCCTGAGTCTCGACCTGCGCGACATGAGCGTGGAACTGCCGGCGGCCAATGCCGAACTCGCCCGGCAGAACGATGCCGTGGTCATGGCCCTGCTGGCGCGCATGGACCGGGACGACATCATCGCCCGCGTGCGCGCCCTGTTCATCGAGCTGCTGCCCTCGGGGGAATGCAGCAAGGAGAAGGTTGCCGCGCGCCTCAATATGAGTGACCGGTCGCTGCAGAGCAAACTGGCGACCCGCAACACGAGCTACCGGAATCTCCTCAACGAGACCCGCCAGGAGCTTGCCCAGCTGTATATCCGCCAGGGGCTGCATTCGGTCAGTGAGGTGACCTACCTGCTGGGATTTGCCGATGTCAGCAGCTTCTCGCGGGCATTCCGCAGCTGGGAGGGGCTTTCCCCCAGCGAATACAAGGATCAGTCCCTGGGCCGGCGGTCGGGAATACCGGTCGGGTAGTTGCCGGTCGGGCCGCTCCAGGCCTGCAGATCGCCCGCTCGACGGGGCTTCCTGGCCCTCTTTTCGGCCCCCGGGTCCGCCGATTTGAAAAAACCCGCCGGCCCGCATACACTTTGCGGCCCTCGCCGAGGCCTTCCGGTTTGCCGGATCCAGCCGAGGCATTTAATTACAGGTGTCGAATGGGCACGTTTTCTGCCAAATCTCATGAGGTGCGGCGCGGCTGGTATGTGGTGGATGCCACAGATCAGACGCTCGGTCGCCTCGCGTCCGCGGTTGCCCACAGGCTGCGCGGCAAGCACAAACCCGAATTTACGCCACACGTTGATACGGGCGATTACATCGTCATCATCAATGCCGCCAACATCCGGGTGACTGGCAACAAGCTGAAAGACAAGCTGTATCGCCACCACACCGGCTATGTCGGCAACATGAAGACCATCGCCCTCGGCAAGATGATGCAAGAGCACCCGGAGCGCGCAATTACCAAGGCCGTGAAGGGGATGCTGCCCAAGAACAGCCTCGGTGCGACGATGCTCAAGAAGCTGCGCGTATTTCCTGGCTCCGAGCATGAGCATGCGGCTCAGCAGCCGGAAATCCTGAAGCTCTAACCCCAACCAGACCCAGCAGGCACCACCACAGATGGCTACTCAGTCCACCCAGTTTTACGGCACCGGCCGGCGCAAGTCTTCCACCGCGCGGGTATTCATTCGTCGTGGCAATGGCGATATCACCATCAACTCCAAGCCGATGGATGTGTTTTTCGGCCGCAAGACGGCCCGCATGATCGTCATGCAGCCGCTGGAGCTGACCAAGCTGGACGGCCAGTTTGACGTCAATGTGAATGTTGCCGGCGGCGGTATCACCGGCCAGGCTGGCGCAATCCGTCACGGCCTGACCCGTGCACTGATGGCTTACGACGAGAGCCTGCGTCCACAGTTGCGCAAGGCCGGCTATGTCACCCGGGATGCCCGTGAGGTCGAGCGCAAGAAAGTTGGTCTGCGCAAGGCCCGCCGTGCAACCCAGTTCTCGAAGCGCTAGTTCGCGACCGGTCTATAATGCGTCCCACCCACTGGGGGATCGTCCAGCGGTAGGACATCGGACTCTGACTCCGAGAACCTAGGTTCGAATCCTAGTCCCCCAGCCAGACAAAAAACGGCCCGCATCTAGCGGGCCTTTTTTTTATCTGGTGTGCCGACGGTTCAGCGCCGGTCCATGCGCTTCACGCCGTTGTCGTCAGCCAGAAGAATCACATCCGCCGGGCGGTTGGCAAACAGGCCGATGGTGACGATTCCGGGAATCTGGTTGAAGCGGCTTTCGAACTCCACCGGGTTGCTGATCTGCAGGTCGTGCACGTCGAGAATGTGATTGCCGTTGTCGGTGACATAGTTTTCCCGCCAGACCGGCTGGCCGCGCACCTTGAGGAACTGCCGGGCAACATATGACCTGGCCATCGGAATCACTTCGACGGGCAGCGGAAAATGACCGAGGGTGGCCACCCACTTCGACTGGTCGATGATGCAGACAAATTTGCGCGAGGCGGCCGCAATGATCTTTTCGCGGGTCAGGGCGCCGCCGCCGCCCTTGATCAGATGGAAGTGCTTGTTGGCCTCGTCGGCGCCATCCACGTAGAGATCCGGATCGCCCACGTCCTCGAGTTCGCGGACGGTCAGTCCCTTCGCGCGCAGGCGTGCTTCGGTGGCCCTGGAACTGGCGACGATGCCGGCCAGGTCATCGCGATAGGGCAGCAGCGCGTCGATGAAGAAATTTACCGTGGAGCCAGTGCCCACGCCCAGAGTCATGCCGGGCTTGATGAACTCAAGCGCGGCCTGCGCAGCCTGTTGCTTTCTGGCAGCCTGTTCCATGTGTTTCTCCGCAGCTGTTGCCGGGCGATTATAGGTATGCAGGCCGGGCTGCGGATACAAAAAAAAGTGCCCGCCGAAGCGGGCACCGATTTTCGCGCGTTATCTCCTTTCGGAGATCGGCCAGAAATCTTTTCAGATTTCTGGCCGGCGTTTAGCAACTAACGCTTTTTCTTTGCGGCCTTTTTCTTGGCCTTCTTCTTGGTCTTGGGAGCAACTTTTTTCTTGGAAGCTTTCTTCGTAGCCATAGTTTCAGTCTCCGTGTCGAGGTAGACGGGGCTGAGTATATACAAGAGTTTGCAGATTTCCAGCAATAGGGGTGATTTGGTTCTCATTCGGGTCAATGGGCAGATTGCCGGTACGCCACCTGCAGAGACAGGATTTCACTCCTGTTGTGGTCCGGAACGGCAACTGAAACACCCTGCGTCTGTCACGACTGCTTCAAGTCGCACATCATGTTTGGTGTGAGGGACAGCGGTGATTTGCTGAAACGCATACGCCAGTCCGATGAAGTGTGGCCGGCGAAAATTTGCGCGCAGTGCAAGAAAGGCCAGTGTCCGGTCGTAGTAACCACCGCCCATGCCGAGCCGATAGCCGTCTGCATCAAAGCCAACCAGCGGTGCGAGGATTACATCCATCTCGCGCGCAGTGCGCCAGTCATCATCACTGCAGACCGGTTCAGCAATGCCGAAGCGGTTGTATGCCAGCTGGCTGTCGCGTGCAAAGGGCGCGAAGCGCAGTTCTGCACCAGTCACTATCGGCAGGAAGATTTCGCGCCCGCGCCGCCAGGCCGCGCTGATGACCGGAGTACAGTCGAGTTCGCCTGATACCGGTAAATACAGGGCCAAACGCTGGCTACGGGCCAATACCGGCAATCGCCATATCTGTGCCGCAACCCGCGCAGCTGCGCGCTGTACCTGATCCGGAGTCAATGCCCGGCGCTGTGCCAGCAGGCGCTGGCGGTGCTGTGATTTGGAAAGTGGTTTGCCGTTCGTCATGGCGGAGAAGGTGGCCCCTCCCACCTGTGCCGGTGCGGCCTGCTGCTCACCGACCGGGAGCATCAGGTGGAATCAAATGCGGCAGAGAAGGCTTCCCGCGCGAGGCGGTCATGCACAAACTACCGACAACCAGCGATTCCGAAAGCGCGATTAAGGGTCGAGAGACCAATCAAGCCGCTGTCGAACACCGCAGGAGGGACCGGTTCCATTATAGGCACAGACCCGGATGAAAAAATGTGACGTGTCAGAGATCGAGCTGACGTCCGGCCTGGAGTGTGCCCTCAATGCGCTCACGCATGGCCTGCAGTCTGAGCTTGGCATTGCCCTCGAGGGATTCACCGACGTTGCGCGAGCGCAGCAATTCATTGGCCATGTTCAGCGCTGCCATCACGGCGATCCGGTCGAGACCGATCACCTTGCCGCTGTCGCGGATCTCGCGCATCTTGCTGTTCAGCAGTTCCGCGGAGTTCAGCAAAGCGACGCGCTCGCTGATCGGGCAGGAGATCTGATACTCCTTCTCCAGGATCTTGATGTTGACCTGAGTTGAGGATTCCAGCGTCATGAGCCGTGCTCCATGGCCTTGAGGCGTCCAACCATCGCTTCAACCCGCGACCGGACCTGCTCGTTCTTCTGCAAGAGCGTGGCCCGTTCGGCAATCAGCGTGTCCTGGCGCTGGCGAAGCGAGCGGTTTTCGTCCTTGAGCTGGTTGGTGGTCACTACCAGTTCGTCGAGCCGCCGTTCAAGGCGTTCGAGTTCACGGCTGAAGGTCTTTTCAAGGGTGTCGCTCATGGAACTCAATATAGTGTCAGCTTGCTGCCACGGTCAAATACCGGCTGACCGGAGCCTGATGCTAGGATATGCGGGCCGCCCGAAGCTGTTAAAAGTCCCGACTGTCGGTTCGCTTGTTTCGCTCATTCAATACCATTGATTTAACGCCGGGTTTAGCCATGACGGCCAGCAATTCCTTGTCCTTCGATGCCATAGACGATGCCTTGCGGCGCGTCGGTGCGATTACAGAGCCGGCCGAGGCCCATGGCAGTCTGTGCGGGCTGGCCTGTGTATTGGGTATTGATGCCCAGTCGCAGTGGATGGCGGATACCCTCGCAACCGGCGATGGGACGGCCTTCCCGGCGGACGGCTCGGCGGCGGACTCACCGGGAACCGCAGACGTGGCCGCCTTGCTTGGCGCGCTGGCGACCGCCAGCTCCGCAGCTCTGGAGGCCGGCGACATGAGTTTCCAGCCGCTGTTGCCGGAGGACGATGAGTCGCTTGAGCAGCGCACGGCAGCTCTCGCTGCCTGGTGCCAGGGGTTCAATTATGGTCTGGCACTCGCGGTGCGAATCGGTGATGCCGATGAGGCCCTTCAGCGACAGACCATTGCCGAGATCGTGCGGGATTTTGCCGAGCTGGCTCAGCTCGGATATACGGAAGACGAGATCGAGGGTGAGGGGGAAGTTGCCTACGCAGAGCTGGTTGAATATGTGCGCGTAAGCGCTCAGCTGGTATTTGAAGAACTGGCAGGTATCCGGCAGCGCATTGCTGCGGCAGTTCGTCACTGAATATAAGGCCATGAACCCGGAGGAATTCAGCCGTCGCCGCCGGCAACTGATGCGCATGATGGGCAAGGGCAGCATTGCCATCCTGCCCGCTGCCCAGCCGCGGATGCGCAATCGGGATGTGCAGTATCCCTACCGGCAGGACAGCGACTTCTATTATCTGACTGGCTTCAGTGAGCCCGAGGCAGTAGCGGTTCTGGCACCAGGGCGGGCAGGCGGTGAGTATCTGCTGTTTTGTCGTGAGCGGAACCCCCTGCGTGAGACGTGGGACGGGACGCGTGCAGGTCCCGCCAATGCGGTCAGCCAGTTTGGTGCCGATGAGGCCCTGTCCATCGGCAAGGTTGACGACATCCTGCCGAAGATCATCGCCGGCAGCGATCGTGTCTATTACACGATGGGCGCGCATCCGGAGTTCGATCAGCGCGTGACTGGCTGGCTGTCCGCGCTGGGTGCGCACGGCAGCCTGGACGCGACGCATACCCCGGATCAGTTCATCGCCGTCGACCATTTTCTGCATGACCTGCGGCTCTACAAAAGCCGCGAGGAACTGGTGGCGATGCGGCGGGCGGGGCGGATTGCCATTCAGGCGCATCGCCGCGCCATGAGCATCTGCAGGCCTGGGCTCTACGAGTACCAGATCGAAGCGGAATTCATGCATGAATTCCACAATCACGGCGCCCGACCGTCCTATCTGCCCATCGTCGGTTCCGGGCCCAACAGCTGCATCCTCCATTACCATGCCAACAACCGGAAGCTGGCAGATGGCGATCTGCTGCTCGTCGATGCCGGCTGTGAATATGACTACTACGCATCGGATGTGACGCGCACCTGGCCGGTCAATGGGCGCTTCACTTCCGAGCAGCGTGCGGTTTACCAGATTGTGCTCGATGCTCACGAGGCAGCCCTTGCTGAAGTCCGGCCGGGCAATCCGTGGGACCAGCCGCATGACGCGGCGGTACGCGTGGTTACGCAGGGACTGAAACAGCTCGGTCTGCTGGAGGGCAGTCTGGCCACGCTGCTGCGCACGCGCGCATACCAGCGGTTTTTCATGCATCGTACCGGGCACTGGCTGGGCATGGATGTGCATGATGTCGGCGACTACAGGATCGGCGAGGAGTGGCGTGTCCTGGAGCCTGGCATGACTCTCACCGTCGAGCCTGGCATCTACATTCCGGCCGGCAGTCGCGGCATTGCCAAGCACTGGTGGAACATCGGTGTACGGATTGAGGATGATGTGCTGGTGACCCGGGACGGTTGCGAAGTCATGACCAGTGACTTGCCCAGGGATCCGGACGCTATCGAGGCCATGATCGGGACTGCAGCCCGATGAAGCGATGGGAGCCTTATGAAGGCCTATAAAGTCTGGGTACTCGCACTGGTCTTGTTCCTGATCGGTGGGGCCTTGTTTGTCTACAAGTGGCAGGGGCTTGGCTATCCGCTGCTGCCTGAGGAGGAGACGCGTATCTGGACGGTCGAGGCCACGCTGAAATTCGATGCCGGTCCGGCACCGGCGCCTGCAAAAGTCACGCTGCACGTACCGGCCCTGACGCCAGGCTTTGCCATCCTCGATGAAAATTTTGTCTCACGCGGATTCGGCTTCACCACGCGCTATACAAGTGGCGGCCGGCAGGTGCAATGGGCGGTACGCCGGGTCAAGGGTGAGCAGACACTGTATTACCGTGCAACGGTCTACAAGGATCCACTGCAGGCCGAGAACGACAGCACCCCGCCATTTCCCGCCCCGCCCCGGCTGCGCGCGGCGGACAGCCTGGCCTTGCAGCAGCTGCTCGGACAGATACAGAGCCAGTCAGCGGATCCGGCTTCATTTACCGTGGAACTGCTCAAGCGGTTGGCCAATCCCGGTGCGGACCAGAACGTCCTGATGTTGCTCGGGCCGCAGGCAGGGATAACCTCGCGGGCGCTCACTGCGATCACCGTGCTGGCGGCGGCACAGATTCCGGCCCGACTGCTCCGTGGAATCCATCTGGTAGACCGGGAACGGCAGGCGCGTCTGCTGCCCTGGCTGGAAGTGCATGACGGTGAGCGCTGGATCTACTTCGATCCGGCCACGGGCGCTCAGGGTCTGCCGGAAAATTTCCTGATCTGGTGGCGTGGTTCCGAACCGCTGTTTACGCGCGATGGCGGCGGTAATACCGAGGTGCGGTTTTCCGTGCAGCGCAATGAGGTCGACCCGGTGCTGGTTGCCGAGCGTCGGGCCGTGGCCTGGCAGTCACGGATTGCGGATTTCTCGATGTTTTCGCTGCCCATCCAGACCCAGGCGGTATACGGCGTGCTGCTGATGATTCCGCTCGGCGCGCTGCTTGTGGTGTTCCTGCGCAACATCGTTGGTGTGACAACTTTCGGTACCTTCATGCCCGTGCTCGTTGCGCTGTCTTTTCGCGAAACCGAGGTCCTCGCGGGGGTGGTGCTGTTCTCACTGGTGGTGGTGCTGGGCCTGCTGTTCCGCTTCTTCATGGAGCATCTGCGCCTGCTGCTGGTGCCGCGACTTGCGGCGGTGCTCATCATCGTGGTGTTGCTGATGGCGCTGATCAGCATCGTCGGCCATCAACTCGGTCTGGATATGGGGTTGTCGGTCGGCCTGTTTCCGATGGTCATTCTCACCATGACCATCGAACGCATGTCTATCGTCTGGGAGGAACGTGGTCCCACTGAGGCGATCCAGCAGGGGGTCGGCAGCCTGTTTGTGGCCGCGCTGTGCTTCAGTGTCATGGATATTGAAATTTTCAAGCACCTGTTCTTCGTGTTTCCCGAACTGCTGCTCTGGCTGCTGGCCATTACCCTGCTGCTCGGTCGCTACAGTGGCTACCGGCTGCTGGAACTCGTGCGCTTCAAATCGCTGGCAGGCCGGCTGCGCTGATGTTTGGTCTGGCCCGAAAGCTGGCTGCCAACGGGGTGCTCGGCATCAACGCGCGCAATTGCCAGTACATCCTGCGCCACAACCCGCGCCACCTGTATCCACTGGTTGATGACAAGCTGGCCACCAAGCGTCTGGCAACAGCGGCTGGTCTGCCTGTGCCGGAGTTGTATGGGGTCATCGCCAGCCACCACGACGTGCGTGAATTGTCCCGGGTTGTGGCTGGACATCGTGATTTCGTGATCAAGCCGGCCCATGGCTCGGGAGGGGACGGCATCCTGGTGATTTCAGCCCGGGTGAAGGATGGCTCGGCATACCGGCTGGTCGACGGCACTATCATGGATGGCGACGATATCGGCCATCACCTGTCGAACATCATCAGCGGCCAGTACAGTCTCGGCGGGCACCGGGATGTCGCGCTGATCGAGTACTGCGTGAAGTTCGATCCGATTTTCAGCGAGTGTGCCTACCGCGGTATCCCGGATATCCGCGTGATCGTGTTCCGTGGCTATCCGGTAATGGCCATGCTGCGACTGCCGACACGCAAGTCGCACGGCAAGGCCAATCTGCACCAGGGTGCGGTGGGCGCCGGGCTTGATCTCGCCACCGGTGAAACCACCTGTGCAGTGATCGGCAACTCCGTGATCACCGAACACCCCGATACCGGTGCCGTGATTGCCGGCCGGCAGATTCCCCGCTGGCAGTATCTGCTGGATTTCGCGGCGCGTTGTCACGAACTGACCGG
>JBIJCV010000255.1:0-3544 GCA_044344525.1 Gammaproteobacteria bacterium
ATGCCTGCTCCCCTTATTGTCGTCGGGGAGAACCTTTACGACGACTCCCTCGCCTTGTACCTGCCGATTGCTGTCGCCTCGGTCAAAGGACGACGGCCCAGAGAGCGACCTCGTTTCGCTAGCCGCAGAAGAGACATCCGCGTGATTAGCTTCACTGAACCAGAGGTAGGCGCCAGCAATCAGTGCCGCAATCAGTATCAGATTTTTCATTTCCCGCGCACAACCTCGTTCTTATTGAAACGTTCTCTGATTTGTCCATGCCGCATAACGATTGAACGCAGCCGCATAGCGGCCGCAGGCCGCGGCGCATCGGCTGGAGTGATTGGTTAGCGGTCCTGAACCCGTGACTCCCAGTAGCCGGGACGGCGGGACTGATGTGCGACGGCGAAGATGACGATGCCAGCGGTGACTTCGCGATAGACGACCGAGAAGGGAAAGCCCTGGAGAAAAACCCGCCGGGTATTCGCCGCTGCCGGTGACCCAACACGGGGGAAGGCCAGTGCGCGGGCTGCTGCCTCTTCGACGGCGGCTGTGAATCGTGCCCCGAGACCGGCCTGCTCCTGATTGTAGTAGACGATTTCGGCGAGGAACTCACGGCGTGCCGCCGGTACGAACCTGGCCGATTTCACCGGGACAGATGCCGGGCCTCGGCAAACACGTCTTCGGCCGCGTAGGTCTGCGTTTCTCCACGGTCATAGGCCGCCACACGCGCCTCAATCTCCCGATTCCAGAGCGTCTCAATATCGGACAGCGGGGAGGCCTGCAGGGACTCCAGAAGGGCTTCTGCAAGCTGGGCTCGCTCTTCGGCCGCGAGGGTGCGAGCCATTTTCTCCAAGTCTTTCAGGGAAGGGGCCATGTTATGTCTCCCTTGCAGATGCATAGATCTTACGCCGTGATATGCAGTCTGTCGTGGACCGCTAACGCCGAAGATCAGCGGCGCCCAGTCTGCTGGGCGTCCGACTGGATCGACTGGTTAGAAGCCGAGCCTCGTAGTCTCTCCCCAAGCCAGACCTTAATGATTGACTGCCGCGTAACGCCCAGACGGACAGCTTCCCGGTCAAGTCCCTCGATCATCCATGTTGGAAAATCGACGTTTACCCGTCGTTGTTCCTGCATCGGGCGTCGTGCACCAGCGAGATCGAGCGAAGCTGCCACGCTCTTGCCGGTATCAAAGTCGCGATCAAATTTGCTAGCCTTCATACAACGCCACCTCGTCGTCACGAGACCTACGGGCAGAAATAATTCGAATGGCATCGCCGCGCGATGTGACCACAGCAGACCAGAGCTTCGCGTCGACACGACCGATGATCAGCCACCGTGGCCCATCCTTGGTTCTTGCAGGGATCTCCAGAAGGTCTGGGTCTTCCCACAAGCGTTGTGCCTCGACAAAGTCGATCCCATGTTTGGCCAGATTCGCTGCGCTCTTTCGCGGGTCGAACTCGAATGCCATATAGGTATGAAAAATATACCCTTATTAACCCCTTTGCAAGGGCCCGTCCGAGGCTTCTAACTATTAATTGGGAGATTCAAACGGGGTGAAGTATCACCCCGAAATCGTCGGTTAGTCTGCTGGAACAAAACATGACTCCCTGACGATACTGGTCTGGCGACGGATTGATATCGTTCAAGCGCCTGGCTGGCGCAGGAGAGTTTGGCGGCATGGGTCGTGAAGCGGGCTTGCTGGCCACGGCGCGGGAACAGATCCGCACTCGGCACATGAGCTACCGGACAGAGAAAACGTATCTGCACTGGATGCATCGCTTCATCCTGTTCCACGAGCGGCGCCATCCGCGGGAGATGGGCGCACCGGAAGTCGAAGCTTTTCTAATACACCTGGCGGTCGCCCGCTGGATCGGTAACTTCAACCCGGCCGGCGCAGCATCTTCTCGATCTCGCCGGAATGCAGCTCTTCAGTGGCGATCTGCGTACGCGCATATTCTTCCAGCATGATCGAGCGGCCTTCGGCCTGCGCGAGCAGCTTCCGGTACAGCGCCTGGGCGCTGCGTTCGTGTTCGAGACACTTGCGCAGGATTTCAGCCATATCGTAGTCGTGGCTGTCGAGCAGCTTGCCGATGGCCAGTGAAGGCTTGCCACCCAGATGCGTGATCATTTCGCCAGCCTGACGCGCATGCATCAGGGACTCGTTGGCCTGCGATTCAAACCAAGAGATGACCGGAATACGGCTGTAGCCGAAGATCATGAACGAATAGTGGGTATAGCGGACCACACCAGCCAGCTCGGCCTCCAGGATCCGGTCGAGGGTCGCGAGCACCTTCTTCTTGTCGATGTCCTTGCCTGTCATTGCCGCCGCTCCGGGTTGAGGATCGGTTTTGATTGTACCCAACATCCGGCTGCGGGGATGGTCAGCGACGGGCGCTGCGATCATGCTATGGTCATGCTTCACAAACGCTGATATTTGCATGCAAGGCCAAACCACACCCCTGCCCGATCCGGACACCCTGCGCCATGCGCTGACCCAGGTGATCGACCCGGAGGTCGGCATGAATATCGTCGACCTCGGTCTGGTCTACGACATCCGCGTTGCAGCAGAGCGCATCGAAGCAGACATCACCATGACCACCCCGGCATGCCCGATGAGTTCGATGATCGCTGACCAGGTGCGCGAGGTGATCAGCACAGAGGTACCGGCCGGCATTGAAGTCGTCGTCACCCTGGTGTGGGAACCTGCCTGGGATGCCAGCATGATGAGCGAGCACGCCCGGGAACATTTCGGCTGGCGATGAGCGGGGATCTGCCGCGTGCGTGGCGGGTGCCGCTGCTGATTCTCGGCATGCTCGCGCTGTTCGGCGGTACCACTGCCGGTCTGCTGCGCATCGGCTGGAACGCGCCGCTACCCAACACTGCATCCGTACTCGATCACGGCCCACTGATGATCGGTGCCTTCTTCGGTACCGTCATCAGCCTCGAGCGTGCCGTGGCACTCGGCGCGCGCTGGGCATATGGCGCGCCGCTGTTTGCCGGACTGGGCGGACTCGCGCTGCTGGCCGGTATCGGCAACATGGCGGGACCGGCGCTGCTGTTCGCCGGCAGCCTCGTCATGCTGGCCGGATCGGTGCAGGTGTACAGACGCCAACGCGCACTGCATACCCTGACGCTGGTTCTGGGTGCTGCAAGCTGGGCCACCGGTAACGCATTGTGGCTGGCGGGATCCGGCATCCCTGCCGTCGCACCCCTGTGGATGGCATTCCTGATCCTGACCATCGCCGGTGAGCGCCTGGAACTGTCGCGCTTCCTGCCGCCCTCACCGGTCGCCAGCAAGGTATTTGCCGGAATCATCGCGCTGCTGCTGGCCGGAACGCTGACGGTATTCAGCGCTGTGCCGGGCGCCGGACTGCTGTTTCCCGCCATGCTGCTCGCGCTCGCGGTCTGGCTGCTCAAGCAGGACATCGCGCGGCACACGGTGCGACAGCGCGGGCTGACCCGCTTCATCGCCGTATGCCTGCTCTCGGGCTACGTCTGGCTGAGCGTCGGCGCGCTGATTCTTCTGTCGGCGGGCGGTATCGTCGCGAGCAGCACAGCCTAC
>JBIJCV010000257.1:0-3531 GCA_044344525.1 Gammaproteobacteria bacterium
TTGAAAAACAGCTCGCGACGCCGGCTCCATAGTTCCCCGCTGTTCTCTGCACTGACGCTCACCGTTGCGGGAATTCCAGCCCGGAGTTCGGCACAGAGCGCTGGTGCAACGCCCAGTCCAGCCAGCTTGACCGGATCGCTGAGCAAAGTGAGATTGCGTTTGTCGGCATACAGCGCATGGGCATGGGGATGTGGTGTCAGCACGACAGCGCCGGCTGCATATGCTGCGCGCAGCGCTGCGTGTGATGGCACCTCGAGATGGAAATCAACCAGCCGGTTGTAGACCAGATCGATCTTCAGGCCGGCATGCCACAGGCTACCGTCGCGCCACTCCAGTGCCGAGGCATCGGCGATCACGGCTTCGATGCCATGACTGCGGAACAGCCGCTCGAACAACTGGAACTCCGGATAGAGATACTGCGCTGGCGGATCATCATCGACGATGGCAATGCGGGACAGCGGAACATCGCCCCGCTGCAGGCTCCAGTCGTGACGAAAAGACGCGATGAACGATGCCTCGATCTGCTGCAGATCGGCTGGCGAACGCAGCATGTCCCCGACTTCTGCACAGCAGACCTGCTGCGCACGGGCCAGCGCTACATTGAGCAATGGGCCGCCGGCATTGGTGTTGATCTCGATAAGCTGTGGCCCCAGCGGACCCAGATGAAAATCAAAGCCCATGAACACACCACGCGGACCCGGATCGCTGCGCGCGATCTCCGGCGCGCGCTCCATCACCGCAGCCCGGTACCCCGGCACTCTCACTACGCTCTCGACGGCCGCGATGATCGCCGCCATGCGCTCCAGCTGCTGCTGCGAAATGAACACCGCTGTAGCCGAGAACATGTGCGGACGGGTCCGGGTGATCTCTGCGGCAAGCCCGGCCAGAGACTCCCCGGACTCGAGCTGCACGCGCAGCCTTTCTGAATCGAGCGTGCGGCAGTCGCAGGCGCCGTTCAGGCTGTTGTCATAGCGGGCCGTCATGCGGGGGACTCGGACATGCTGTGGAATCTGCTACAGCCGCTGACCATGTTCGCGCGTGGCATGGAAGCCAACGGTCGGCCAGCGCTCGATCGTCAGCTTCAGGTTGTACTTGTTGGCCGACAGAAAAACCGGGTTGTCGTCTACATCCCTGGCCAGCGAAAACAGTTCGTCCTTCTCGAACTTCTTGCGCGTGGCTTCATCGGGAAAGGTCAGCCAGCGGGCGGTAAAGATATCCACCTCTTCGTAGAGTGCATCGACGTTGTATTCAGCCGAAAGCCGGTGCGCGACGATCTCGAACTGCAGGCGACCGACTGCACCAAGCAGCATCTGCGCACCCTGCCGGGCGCTGAAAACCTGGATCGCACCCTCCTCACCAAGCTCCTGCAGACCTTTCTGTAACTGCTTGCTTTTCATTGGATCTTTTGGGCGAGCCGAGCGGAACAACTCGGGTGCGAAGTACGGGATCCCCCGGTACGCAAGCGCTTCACCTGCCGACAGCGTATCGCCGATCTGCAACTGACCGTGGTTGTAGATTCCTATGATGTCGCCAGCCACCGCGCCCTGGCTGGTCACCCGCTCGTTGGCCATGAAGGTCAGCGCATTGCCGAGCTTCATCTCACGGCCGGTACGCAGATGCCGCGCCTTCATGCCCGGTATATAGCGGCCGGAGCAGATGCGGAAAAAAGCGATCCGGTCCCGGTGCTTCGGGTCCATGTTCGCCTGGATCTTGAAAACAAAACCGCTGAACGGTTCTTCAGTCGGCTGCACGCGGCGCGGGCCGCCATCGCGCGGCTGCGGCTGCGGCGCCCAGTCAACCAGCGCCTGCAGCACTTCACGCACACCAAAGTTGTTGATACCGGAACCGAAGAACACCGGTGACTGCTGGCCGGCCAGGAACTGCAGCGGGTCGAAAGGCACACTTGCATCACGGATCAGGGCAACGTCAGCGCGCAGGCTCGCGACTTCATCGGGAAACAGTGCATCGAGTTGCGGATTATCGAGACCCTCGATCAACTCGACATCCGTACGCTTCTCCCCACCGGCAGTAAAGCGCAACAGCCGGTCCTGCAGCAGGTGATACACGCCGCGGAATGATTTGCCCATGCCGATCGGCCAGCTGATCGGTGCACACTCGATTTTCAGTGCTGCTTCAATCTCCTCCAGCAGCACGAGTGGCGAACGCACTTCACGATCCATTTTGTTGACGAAGGTGATGATCGGCGTATTGCGCAGGCGGCAAACCTCAAGCAGCTTGAGCGTCTGCGCCTCCACACCCTTGGCCGCATCGATGACCATCACGGCCGCATCGACCGCCGTCAGCACGCGATAGGTATCTTCGGAAAAGTCCTCGTGCCCGGGCGTATCCAGCAGGTTGATGGTGTTACCTGCATATTCGAACTGCATGACCGAACTGGTCACGGAGATACCGCGCTGCTTCTCCACCTCCATCCAGTCGGAGGTTGCATGACGCGAACTGCGTCGTGCCTTCACCGTACCGGCAAGCTGGATGGCACCGCCGAACAGCAGCAGTTTCTCGGTCAGAGTGGTCTTGCCTGCGTCAGGATGCGAAATGATCGCGAAGGTACGGCGAGCCGCGACCTCCTGCGCGAGGGCGGAGGAATGCTCGATGGCTTTGTCGGGGGCGTCCATAAGGGCGCGAAGGATAGCACCCCGACAGCACTTTACCGGGGCCGCCGGAAGCGCAGCACCACCTGATTGGTCTGACCGCGCACGGCCGGGTCGAATGCAGGGCGGCTGCCGTCATCAGCCGGATTGAGCAACACATCACTCTGGCCATCAAGCACAAAACCTGCGGCCTGCAGATCCCGCTTGAGCAACCCCGGATCGATACGATGCAAAGCCGCCGCCGCTTCCGGCAAGGCGCCGGGCACTGCCGCATGATCTACAACCCCGAGCACGCCACCTGGCCGCATGCTGGCAAAGATCACCGCCAGCATTTTCGGCCCGTCGATGCGCGACCAGCCGATCTTCTGATCGACCAGATAGACATCGTGGTAGACATCAGTCATCAGTACGGCATCAAAGGTACCGGCCGGCAGACTGAGTGCATTGTTCTCGGCGATCAGCCGCTGGACGTTGGGCAGGCGTCCGTTCGCATAACGCGTTGCAAGCTCATCTCTGGCGAACTGCAGATATGACGAGTTGTTGTGCGCCACGACGCGGCCTTGCGGACCCACCAGATACGACAGGATCTCCGTGTAGTAGCCGCCACCCGAGTACAGGTCGAGCACCGTCATGCCGGGTGATATGCCGAAAAACCGGAGCACTGCCGCACTCTGTCGTGACGCATCCCGCGCCCGGTCTGCCGCCGGCCGCTGCGGGTTCGCCAGCGCCGAGAGCACCGCCAGTTCAGCCGGATCGACCAGCCGCGGCCTGCTGCCCGGCGGCTTGACGGCGGCCTCTGACATCAGCGGCGGGTCCGTCTGTGTGGCGGCATCCCGCGCCGAGCCGGCCAGTTCAGCTGAACGCTGCGGATCGAGTACCGGCCCGCCTGCCGTACAGGCCAGCAGCAGCAAGAACGCCGTGA
>JBIJCV010000258.1:0-3529 GCA_044344525.1 Gammaproteobacteria bacterium
GATAATCTGGTCGGCCGATATCGGCGCGTACTTTGCCGGGCATCGCTGGGGACGTTTGAAACTCGCACCGCAAGTCAGTCCGGGCAAGACCCTGGAAGGCGTCGGTGGTGGTCTGGTCAGTGCCGTACTCACTGCGGGTCTGGGTGGCAACCTGCTCGACCTGCCCCTGGCAGCGACGCTGCCGCTGGGTCTGTGCATGGCAGCAGTATCCGTGGTCGGTGACCTGACCGAGAGC
The DNA here is from genome assembly GCA_044344525.1 of Gammaproteobacteria bacterium. GTDB lineage: Bacteria > Pseudomonadota > Gammaproteobacteria > Steroidobacterales > SHZI01. The sequence goes on from JBIJCV010000258.1 coordinate 236, forward strand.
ATGTTCAAGCGCAGTGTCGGTATCAAGGACAGCGGCAGCCTGTTTCCCGGCCACGGCGGTGTGCTTGACCGGATTGACAGCATCACGGCTGCAGCACCGCTCTTTGCACTGGTCCTCCAGTGGATGGGACGGATCCCCGCCTGATGTCTTATATTGACGCCATGCCGTCCATACTCAATTCCCTGCTGGCCTTCATTGCCGCCATCGCGCTGCTGGTGGCAATTCATGAGTTCGGGCACTACGCCGTTGCCCGCCTGTTTGGCGTAAAGGTTCTGCGTTACTCGATCGGATTCGGGCAGGTGCTCTGGTCCCGCCGTGCGGGTGCTGATCAGACGGAATACTGTGTGTCGGCGATCCCGCTCGGCGGCTATGTGAAGTTGCTGGATGAGCGTGATTGCGCAGTGAGCTATGCCGAACGCGGGCGTGCATTCAATCGGCAGTCCGGATCGGTACGCATGGCCATCCTGTTTGCCGGGCCGGCTTTCAATCTGGTGTTTGCCGTGCTTGCCTACGCGCTGATGTTCATGAACGGTGTGCCGGGCATCAAGCCGGTGATCGGCGTCGTGGAGCCTGGCTCGGTGGCTGCCAGCGCCGGGCTGCGTGAGGGCGATACCATTGTTTCCGTGGGCGAGCGGTCGGTGCTGACCTGGGAGTCGGCCACGCTCGGCATACTGGATGAACTGCTGGCCAACGGAGAGATTCGCCTCCATGTGACTGAGCAGAATCCGGCAGGGTCGTCCGAACTGCGGCAGGTGGTGTTGCAGACCGCTGGCCGTGAGTCCGAGTTGACGGAGCCGGGGCAACTGTTTGTGAAGCTGGGCTTCAAGCCCTGGGCGCCGGTGCCGGATGCAGTAATCGGCGAGCTGGTGCCCGGTGGCCCGGCTGAACGTGCCGGCATGCAGTCCGGTGACCGGGTGCTGGCTGTCGATGGCATAGCCGTGGACAGCTGGGCTGAATGGGTGGAGCTGATAAGGGCACGGCCCGGTCAGCGTATCGAAGTCAGCCTGCTGAGGGGTAAGGAGGCACTGGATCTGGCAGTTGATGTCGACAGCGCAGACAGGGATGCCGGTCGTATCGGGCGCATCGGGGCTGCCGTTCTGCTTGCACCGGGCGCGTTCGACTACATGCGTGCCGAAGAGCGTTACGCGCCGATCGATGCCCTGCAGCGGGCTACGCTCCGGACCTGGGAGATGAGTGTGCTGACGCTGCGCATGATCTGGCGCATGCTGGTCGGCGACGTCTCGGTAAAGAATATCAGCGGTCCGATCAACATTGCCCAGTATGCGGGCTATAGTGCGAGCATCGGGCTTTCGGCGTTTCTGGGTTTTCTTGCAGTGGTCAGTATCAGTCTCGGTGTGCTCAACCTGCTCCCGGTACCGATGCTTGATGGCGGTCAGATCGTCTATACGCTGGCCGAGCAACTGAAGGGCAGTCCCTTGTCCGAGCGTGCGCAGATGATTGGACAGCAGGTGGGCATTGGTCTGCTGCTGCTCCTGATGAGCTTCGCGTTCTATAACGACATTTCCAGATTGCTCGGCTGAGACAGTGATGGGTCTGGTATCGCCGGGTTTTCGTTTTGCGCGCGTGCTGTTTGCCGCGACACTCCTGATGCTGGTGACAGCCGGCTACGGCCAGGTTCCGGCACCTGCTGGCGACGACATGGTCGTGCGCAATATCCGCGTCGAAGGCCTGCAGCGGATCGCCGAGGGTACGGTGTTCAACTACCTGCCGGTGAATATCGGTGATCGCATCGATCAGGGCCGTATCCAGGAGGCGATCCGGGCGGTATATGGCACCGGCTTCTTTCGTGATGTGGAAATACGCTGGGAGAGCGGAAGCCTGATCATTGCCGTATCGGAGCGTCCGTCGATTGCCAGTTTTTCGATAACCGGCAACAAGGACATCAAGACCGAAGACCTGCAGGAACCACTGGCCCGGATCGGCCTCAAGCAGGGCCGGGTCTTCAATCAGTCCGTGCTGGATGAAGTCGAGCAATCCCTGACCGACCAGTATTTCAGCCGCGGCAAGTATGCGGCGAAAGTGACGGCCGCGGTGGAGGGACTTCCCGACAACAAGGTCGCCATTGCCATCACGATCAAGGAAGGCGATCGCGCCAGGATCCGGCAGATCAATCTGGTCGGCAATCACAGCTTCACTGATGAGGCCATTCTTGAGCGTTTTGAGCTGAAGACGCCGACCTGGCTGTCATTCATCAAGCAGGATGACCGCTATTCGCGCGAGGCGCTGTCAGGCGACCTGGAAACCCTGCGTTCCTATTACATGGACAGGGGCTTTGCCGATTTCAATGTCGAGTCGACACAGGTGGCGATATCGCCCGACAAGCGCGACATTTTCGTCACGATCAACCTGCTTGAGGGTGACCGTTACCGGATCAGCGATGTGCGCCTGGCCGGCGATCTGGTGCTGACCGAGGCACAACTCAATCCCTTCGTAGGCGTCAAGCCGGGGCAGAGTTATTCGCAGCAGGTGATTTCTCAGAGCGCCGACAATATCCGCCTGCGCCTGAGCGAGGAGGGCTATGCCTTTACTACCGTCGATCCGGTGCCGGAACTCGACCGGGAGGCCAAGACGGCCGCGATCACCCTCTACGTCGAACCGAAGAACCGTGTCTACGTAAGGCGCGTCAATTTCAACGGTACCGCGTCCATCGATGACGAAGTTCTGCGGCGTGAGGTGCGGCAGCTCGAGGACGGCTATCTGTCGAACAGCCGTCTCGAGCGTTCGAAGATCCGTCTGCAGCGCCTGCCCTATATCGAAAAGGTGGAAGAAACCACCAATCCCGTGCCGGGTACGCCCGATCTTGTCGACCTGGACTTCGATATCAAGGAGGGCCTGCCGGGACAGTTTGGCGGTGGTGTCGGTTATTCCCAGTCGCAGAAGCTGATATTCAACGGCAATTTCGTGCACACGAACTTCATGGGCAGTGGCAACCGCGTACAGGCCGATATCAACACGGGGCAGTACCGCACTGTCTACGGTGTTTCCTATACCGACCCCTACACGACGATCAATGAAGTCAGCCGTACGATCAGTCTGGCCTATCGGGATATCACCCAGTTCACCTCGGATGCTTCGGACTTCTCCACCAAGACATTTTCTTTATCTGCCGAGTACAGCTATCCGCTCACCGAATACCAGCGGCTCATCTTTGGCGGTACGCTGCAGAGTTCCGAACTGCTCAGCGACAGCTTCCAGACTGAGCAGGCGCAGGAATGGGTGATCAACAATGGCGACAGTTCATCATCCATCGTACCTGGCGGTGCGATCTATGAA
>JBIJCV010000013.1:0-12237 GCA_044344525.1 Gammaproteobacteria bacterium
ATAGGTCAGTACCTGCGCCACGGCGAGATACAGCGGGGCCGGAATCTCCTGGCCGATATCGGTGCTCCAGTACAGGGCCCGCGCGAGCAACGGTGACTCGAACAGCGCTATCTTGTGTCCGGTGGCGACCTCACGAATCCGGGCAGCGGTCAGATCGGCACCCTTGGCCAGCACGACCGGTGCACGCATACGCTGATCGTCGTAGCGCAGGGCGACAGCAAAGTGGGTCGGGTTGGTGATGACCACATCTGCTTTAGCCACATCGGCCAGCATGCGTCGCTTCGCGGTCTCCTGTTGCAGTGCGCGGATACGGCTGCGAACTTCAGGGCGACCATCGGATTCCTTGGCCTCATCTTCAATCTCCTTGCGGGACATCTTCATCCGCTGGGCATAGCTCCACAGCTGCCATGGCGCATCGACTGCAGCGATCAGCAGCAGTGCGGCGCTGGAGACGGCGAGTGCGAGCAGCGGCAGCCATGTGGCTTCAGCCATCGCCGAGTTGATCGGCCGGGCGCTGAGTCCCAGCAGCGAGTCGGTGCTGCTCATCAGCAGCGCGACAGTGAACCCGATGATGACCGCGGCCTTGGCCAGTGCCTTGAGCACTTCGACCAGGCTGTTCATGCTGAACATCCGGCCCATGCCCGCGATCGGATCGATGCGTTCGAACTTGAAGGAAACCGGTTCGGTGCTGAACACGAATCCGCCGATAGCCACCGCACCGAGCACCGCTGCAGCAGCCAGCGCTGCAAACAAGGGTGTGCACATGCGCAGAGCAGTGAATACCGCATCACCAAGCGCGGTGGTCATGTAGCCAGGGTCGGCAAGCGCCTCACGATCGAAGCGCAGTGCATGGGTCATGAGATCGCGGGCACTCGCCGCGATCCCGTCGCCGTCCGAGTAGAGCGCCACGCAGGCAGCGATCAACACCACAGCCATGTTCAGTTCCCGCGAGCGCGGGATCTGGCCCTTGCGTCGCGCATCGTCCAGGCGCTTTGATGTGGCCTGCTCTGTGCGATCTTCCTGCTGTGTCTGGTTATCGGACATGACGCTCAGTTCCCCAGCATGCCGGTCAGCAGCGAGAATCCTTCAGTCATGTGTGCGAGCCAGATCGGTCCCTGTGTCTGCAGCGACATCACCAGGATCACCAGTCCGAGCAGGATCGTGATCGGGAAGCCCACCGCAAACAGGTTGAGTGTGGGGGCAGCGCGGCTGATGACGCCGAATGCCACATTGACCATCAGGATTGCCACTACTGATGGCAGGGCCAGCTGAATTGCGCCGGCAAACATCAGCCCGGCAAAGTGCACGATCAGACGTGCATCGGCCGGGGCCAGGCCGCCGGAACCGATGGGCACGACCTGGAAACTCTGTGCCAGCAGTGCGATCAGCGACAGATGGGCATTGGTCGCGAGCAGAACCAGCGACGACACCACGATATAGAAACGTCCAAGCAGGGGCATGCCGCCATTCTGCGGATCAACCACGGTCGCGAACGACAGTCCCATGCCGGTGGAGATCAACTGGCCGGCCAGCAGCGCGGCCTCGGTGGCCAGACGCAGTACGAAGCCGATTGCCAGGCCGACAATCAGTTCCTGAATGATGGCGATGATGCCGTCCGGACTCAGCGGCTCTATGTCCGGCATTGAGCCAGCAATCGGCAGCATGGTCAGGGCCAGCACCAGCGCCATCGCAAGCCGGATCCTGCGCGGCACATACATGGCGCCCAGCAGGGGCGCGAGCATCACGACACCACCGACGCGCAGCGCAGTCCACAGCACACCCAGAAGGGTGTCGGCGATCTGTACGAGGGTGAACATGCGGGCCGGTCTCAGCCCAGCATGGACGGAATGCTGGTGAACAAGGTGCGTGTGTAGCTGGTGATCAACTGCAGCATCCATGGCCCGACGATCAGCAGTGTGAGCATCAGTGCCAGCAGCTTGGGAATGAACGACAGGGTCATTTCATTGATCTGGGTCGCGGCCTGCAGGATGCCGACCAGTACGCCGGTAACCAGCGTGACCAGCAGCAGCGGAGCCGCCAGCAGGGTGGTTACGGTCAGCGACTCGCGGGCGATGGTCAGTACGGTTTCAGGAGTCATCCGGGCAAACCTCAAACGTGTGGTGCAAAACTGCTGGCGAGTGTGCCAATGATGAGTGTCCAGCCGTCGACCAGCACGAAGAGCATGATCTTGAAGGGCAGGGAGATCAGCATCGGCGAGAGCATCATCATGCCCATCGACATCAGTACGCTTGATACGACCAGGTCGATGATCAGAAAAGGAATGAAGGTCAGAAAGCCGATCTGGAAGGCAGTCTTGAGTTCGCTGGTCATGAAGCTCGGCAGCAGCACCGACATCGGTATCTCGGCCTGACTGGCAAAGCCTTCGCGTCCGGACAGTCCGGCAAACAGCTGCAGATCCGGCTCGCGAGTCTGGCTCAGCATGAACTCCTTCAGTGGCACCTGCGCCTTGTCGGCCGCTGCGGTCATTTCCATCGTGCCGGCCAGGTAGGGCTGCAGCGCGTCTGCATTGATGCGGTCGATGACCGGAGCCATCACGAAATAGGTCAGAAACAGCGAGAGCCCGACCAGGATCTGGTTGGGTGGGGTCTGCGGCATGCCGAGCGCCTGGCGAAGGATGGCCAGTACGATCACGATACGCGTAAACGCTGTGGCGGCGAGCAGCAGTGATGGCAGCAGCGTCAGCGCTGTCATCATCATCAGGATCTGGATGCTTACTGACCAGGTCTTGCCACCGTCGCTGCTGTCAATGAGCGAAAGTGCCGGAATGGCTGGCGCCGAGATGGCCAGTGCTGGAAGCAGCAGCAGTGCCGCGAGCATTACCCAGCGACGTTTGGTGACGGCAGACGCGGGAATCATGACTTGTGTTCCATGAAGGTGGAGAATTCGGTGTCGGCTTTCCTGCCGATGACATGCAGTGTGCGCAGTCCGGAAGGACTGATGCCGACCAGTACCTGATCACCGCCGACTTTCAGCAGCACGACCCGTTCGCGGTTGCCAAGTGACATGCCGGTGATGATTTCGACGAGGCCACCGCGCGCGCCGCTGCCGGCGCGGAAGCGCCGTGAAACCCAGGCGGTTGCACCGAGCAGGCCGAGTACGATTACAAGTCCCGCAACCATGCGCAGCGTGGCAGAGGCGATGTCGCCGGCGGCAAGACCGCTGGTGGCCACGCCGGTTGCCTGCGTCTCGGCCAGCGCCGGCATCGCCGACAGGAAGCCGGCTGCCATGACGCACACGAGTGCGCTGACTGGCTGGCGAATGTTTCTCGGGATACCCATTGCTGATGCTCAGTCCTGTGATCCGGTGCGTTTGGCGGGCGGCACCACATCGGTCAGACGGATGCCGAACTTGTCATTCACGATCACGATTTCACCGTGCGCCACAAGGGTGCCATTCACCAGCACGTCGAGCGGTTCACCGGCGCTGCGGTCCAGTTCAACGACTGAACCCTGTGAAAGGCGCAGCAGACGACCGACGCTCATCTGTGCCCGTCCGACTTCCAGCGACAGCGTGACGGGGACATCGAGGATGACATCGATATTCGGGCGCACGTCACTGCCGGTGCCGGCGGCGGCAGCAGCCGAGCCGTCCAGTGCGGGTGCCTGAAAGGGCTGTGCCGTTGCCGTCGTGGCAACGGCGCTGTCAGAGGTTTTCGCCTCGTCCATATTTCTCTCCTACTGTGTTGCGGTTGGCCGGTTTTGTGATGCGCACGGCGTTGCGTCCCTGGCAGGCGCCGAGGGTGCCTTCGAGCAGCGCGTTCTCACCGGCGTAAAGCGTTATGGTCGTTGGCGCATCAATGGCGATGATGTCACCTGGTCTGGCCTGGCTGATGTCACGCAGGATCACCTGGGTGCCGTTGACCACGGCGCGCAGCGAGACGGTTGCGTCCTGTACGTCAGTCTTGAGACGGGCCTGCCAGCGCTGCGAAGAGTCAGCGTCGCCCTGATTCGGCTGGCCGGGGTTGCGCAGACGTCGCAGGGGCTCGATGAAAGCCTGCGGCAGAACGAGTTCGAATTTCAGTTCCTGGCTGCCCAGCATCAACTCGAATCCGGTGATGGACACCGACTCGGAGTTTGCAGCGAGTGCGGCGAAAACCGGGCTGATCTCCGAGTTCCCGAGCTGGATGTCCACCGCGCCATAGGGTTTCCAGGCCTCTTTGATGTCCTGAATGACGGCGGTGACGAACTTGCGTGCCAGCCGTATTTCCATCGGCGTGAAGTCCGGCGTGCCGTCGGCACGCGTGCTCTTGCCATCGCCGCCGAAGAAGATATCGGTCAGCGTAAAGACGAAATCAGCATCCAGCGTGATCATGCCCTTGAGTTTTTGCGTGCGTATCTCCAGCACGTTGAGACTGCTGGGTACAGGAAGTCGCCGGGCATAGGCGCCCCAGCGCTCGTCGCGCCAGCCGCGTGGCGTGACATCGACCGGCCGGCGGAAAAACCGGCGTGCCGTCATCTTCAGCAGACTGCCCATACGCTCGGAAATCGCGTCCAGAGCCGGCGCACGGTCGGCGGCGATACGCTCCCAGTGGTCGGCATGCAGGTCCAGCACGTGGCCCTCAGGCGCAGGCCCCTGTGGATCAACGTTGCCGGCGCCTTCGCGCAGCGCCTGGGCTTCGTCTGCCGAAATGATTTCTTTGGTGTTCATCGGTGAACCGGGAAGCAGTTACTGAACGACAAAGCTCGTGAAGTAAAGGTCCTCTACACCGGGTTCGCCGGTATTGGCCTTCATGATTTTCTGCACTTCGGCCAGAGACTGTTTGCGCAGCTTCTCCTTCTCTTCACGATTGGTGAGCGCGCTCACCGTCTGACCGCCGAGCATCATCAGCAGGTTGTTGCGGATCACCGGCATGTGGGTTTTGACATCGGCGATGACTTTCTCATCGCGTGCCATCAGTTCTACGGTGACCTGCAGGAAGCGGATCGAGCCCTTGTCTTCCAGGCTGGCGACCAGCGGTGGGTCAAAAGCCAGATACAGCGGAGGCGCTTTGCTGGCTTGCTCCTTTGTCTTGCCGTCTGCGCCCACGACAACCTCAGGGGCCGGGCAGTTCGGCGTCATGGAATGCAGAAGCTTGCAGCCGAGGATCGGGCCAGCCAGCTGGGTAATCAGCATCATCAGGAACAGGCCGGTGCCGAGGCCAATGACCTTGACCAACCCGCTGCTGCTTTTCGCGCTCGGTGCGGTTTCGGCGGCAGGTACTGCCTGGGTTTCTTCAGTTGCCATGAGTGCGGTTCCGTAGTTAAGTCCCGGAGACCTCAAAGCAAGACCCGTGCCATCGGCAGGTGGCCGTAAAAAGATATTCTAAAACAGTATGTTAGAAGCCCCTGGATACCCGTCCCTGGCGACAATGCCTTGACGGAAGGCGGTCTGGGTCGTCAATCGGTTGGCGGGGCTGGGCTCAGGCCCAGGCGTCGAGCAGGCGGTTTGCATCCTGCCGGGTTGCGGCCAGGACATCGGGCAGGCTGGTCCGTGCCGGGGGCCTGCGCCACGCGTTCTGGCCGGTATCCGGCTCGTTGAAGGCCTGCTGTTGATCTGGCGCACGACGGTCTGTGCCGGAATCCACCTGGGCATGCGCCAGGCGTATGCCCTGCTCGGCAAACATCTCGCGCAGTTGTGGCAGCGAGGCTTCGATGGCATCGCGGGTCTGGCTGTGCTGCGCACCGAACCAGACCTGTGCGGTGCTGTCGCTGATCTTGATCTCGATGTCCAGCGTGCCGAGATTCTCGGGATGCAGCTTGAGTCGTGCCGAGTGTGTGCCCGGACCTGCCAGCGTCAGCAGGCGGTCACCAAGTCCGGCTGTCCATGCCTGTGGCGAGCCCAGCGGCTGGAGCGGTGGAAAACTGCTCAGGCCGCCACGCGTCATGTTGCCGAGGCCGCTGCTGTAGTCAGCCTTCGAACTGGCTGCGGTCGCACTGGTGTCGCTGAACAGGGATCCCGCACCGTTGCTGTCTGTACTGAACGCAGCGGAAAATGGCTCGCGACCGCCGGCCTGTGACAGATTCTGCATCAGGCGCGACAGGTCACCAGCCGTCAGACCGGCGGGCTGCAGCAGACTGCTGCCTGATTCTGTGTCCGGCAGCAGATCGGCCGTACTGTCTGTGGCAGAACTGGTGATCGACAGGTCTGGCGCCGCTGCATCGGGGGCTGGCATGAAGCGATTGGCCCATGCCTTGACATCGGTCGGCACCGGAATTGCGGTCGTCGCCAGATTCAGCTGGTGGCTGTGCTCGATATCTGCCAGCGAAATCCTGGCCGCTGGTACCGCATCGCTGCTGTCCGTTGTTGCGGACGGTGTGGCAAAGGTTGTGTCAGCGACCAGATCCGGCACCGCAGGCGGCAAATTGCTGCCGCTTGTCGGCAAAGCCGTTCCGCTGGCTGGTGCGGCGCTCGCTGCTGTCAGTGGCTGCTGACCGGGTCCGGCAGCAGGTGGCATCAACAGCAGTCCGGCCATATCGGTGGCTGCGTCCGGCAGAAGGAGATCGTCGCCAGCAGCGGTGAGTTCAGTTGGGGGGAGGGCGGATACTGGCGGCACAGTGGGCTGCGCGCCTTGCAAAAACCCCATCAATAACGCGGCAAAAGGCTCAGCGCTGCTGTCTGCGGCACCATCGGGTGTCGATGTGACCGCCGGCCTGGATGGTGCAACAAGCTTCGCCGTCGGGTCTGCAACCGCCGGGCGTAGCGCAACCGCTGCAAGCGCGAATGCGTCTGCAGGCGGCGCGGTATTGAGACTCAGGTCACTCACTGGGTGTGTGCGGTTTTCATATTGCCTGGTTGATCAAAGCAATCTTTGTGCCATCCTCAGCGGACCCAATTCACGGTTTGCTGCGGTTGGCGATTTCGTCGAGGCGTGTCTGTTCGAGACGATCGCGCCGTTGCTGTTCACGCTGCTCGATCCGTTCGCCCAGGCGTTCGAGTGCCAGACTGCGGGCACGCGCCGTCCGCCATTGCGTGGCGTGCTGTTCTGCCTGGAGTCTCTGCGTCTCGACAGTGCCGCGCTGCTCGTCCACGGCATTGCGCAGGCGCTCCACGAAACCGCGGTTGCTGCGCAGGGCGCTGATGGTCATGGCCGGGGAATTGTGCTGGCTGCTGCCTGAGTAGTCGGCGAGATAGCTGCGGATCTGTTCCAGTCGTCGCTCGTCGGCATCCAGCAGTCTGAGCCGTTCGCTGAGACGTCGCGATGCTTCCGCTTCAGTATGCTCGGCAAGTTTCTGCAGTACCTGCATCCGGTTGCGCCTGGCCATGGGGACAGCTTCTCAGCGCATCTCAGCTGCGCGCGCGGCTGGCGGCATCGACCGGATCACTGTGCAGCAGCGTTTCCAGTTGTGCGATGCTTTCCTCGAAGCTCACCGCAACCTGGGTGGACTGGCGCAGAAAAGCCTCGATACGTGGCCACAGTCTGACCGCACGGTCGAGTTGCGGATCTGCACCTGCGCGGTAGGCGCCGACGGTAATAAGATCCCGGTTGCGCAGATAGCAGGCGACGATTTCGCGGAACTTCTGCGCCGCGCCCAGATGCTGTGGCGAGGTGATACGGGTCATTGACCGGCTGATCGACGACTCGATATTGATCGGTGGGTAGATGCCGCTTTCCGCCATGTCACGCGACAGCATGATGTGACCATCGAGAATGGCGCGCGAGGCGTCCACGATCGGATCGTTCTCGTCATCGCCTTCAGCAAGTACCGTGTAGAACGCAGTGATTGAACCGCCGCCTTCGGCACCGGTTCCGGCCCGTTCCACCAGTTGCGGCAGGCGGCCGAATACCGAGGGCGGATAGCCCTTGGTGGCCGGTGGTTCACCAATGGCGAGGCCGATTTCACGCTGGGCCTGCGCAAACCGGGTCAGCGAGTCCATCAGCAACAGCACATGGCAGCCGCGCTCGCGAAAGTGTTCGGCGATGGCTGTTGCACGCCACGCGCCATGCAGACGCAGCAGCGGCGAGCAGTCAGCGGGTGTCGCGACGACCACCGAGCGGGCCAGACCGGCCGCACCGAGGTTGTCTTCGACGAATTCCTTTACTTCACGACCACGTTCGCCGATCAGGCCGACGACGATGACATCCGCGCGGGTAAAGCGCGTCATCATGCCGAGCAGGGTGCTTTTGCCCACGCCGCTGCCGGCGAACAGACCGAGGCGCTGGCCCCGTCCGACGCTGAACAGGGCGTTGATCGAACGCACACCGACGTCGAGCGGTTGGTGTATCGGTTGTCGTGCAAGTGGATTGATCGGTTCGGCTTCCAGCCGGGTGCGCCCATCGCACTGCAAGGGGCCCCGTCCGTCGAGCGGATTGCCGGCACCGTCGATGACGCGGCCGAGCAGGGCATCACCAACACCGACCTGGGCGACGGTATGGCGCGGAATCACTCTGGCATTCGGCATGATTCCGGCCATGGTGCTGGTTGGCATCAGGAACAGGCGGTCACCGGAAAAGCCGACGACTTCAGCTTCAACCGAGCTACTGCCACTGCCCTGGATCTGGCAGCGGGCGCCGAGCGCAGCTTCACAGCCGACTGCCTCAAGCGTGAGGCCGGCGACCCGGGCAAGCTTGCCTTCGACGATCACTTCGGGTGCATGCGCACAGCTGCGCTGCCAGGCCAGTCGTCGCGACCAGCGGTCGCTGCGTTCGGTGGCGAGCCGTACCGCCGGGTGATTAGCCAGCATTGGCACGTTCGTCCTCCAGCAGGCTGGCAATCACGCGTGCCAGACGGGTTTCGAGCCGGGCGTCGATCGTCGAACGCGCCGAGTTGATCAGGCAGCCGCCGCGCTCGAGCAGCGGGTCGGTTTCAATGCGCCATGCGCGGTCAGTCGCGTTTTCTGTCAGGCAGCCGCGTACCACATCGGCATCATCCGGATGCAGCCGCACGCTGATATCTCCTGCAGCCAGGGGCAGTGCGGCCAACCCTTCGCGGATCACGCCGATGATGTGTGCGGGATCAAGGTGCACTTCGCGCCGGATCAGTTGCCGCACGACCGCTTGTACGAGCGCCAGGAGTTCTTCCTCTACGCGATGATCCAGGTCCTCGAGTGGTCGCGCGAGTACGTCCAGTACCCGTTCGACCGCTGCGACGCGGGTGGCAAGCTCGCGGGTTCCGGCTTCGATCCCAGCGGTCCGGCCTTCTTCAAGACCCTGCTGAAAGGCCCGCTGCTGAATTGCCTGCAGATCGCCATCGTTGTTTCGCCGCAGATCGGCGCCCGTGGTCGATACCTCGGGTGCCTGCCAGGTAACGCACTGCTCAACTGCGGACGTACTGCGGATCAGCCTAGACAAAGTCTTCACCGCCGGTGCCGAGTGAGATCGTGCCGTCATCAGCCAGGCGTCGGGCGACAACGACGATTTCCTTCTGTGCTGCCTCGACTTCGGCCAGCCGCACCGGGCCCTTGGCCTCAAGATCAGACTTGAGCATTTCTCCGGCCCGCTTCGACATGTTCCTGAAAATCTTGTCCTGCAGCGCCTGATCCGCGCCTTTCAGCGCGATGACCAGAATGTCAGAGGTGATCTCGCGGACCAGGGCCTGAATGCCGCGATCATCGACATTGAGAAGGTTGTCGAACACGAACATGTTGTCCTGGATTTCCTGGCAGAGAACAGCGTTGTCCGTATTCAGGGTTTCGATGATCTGCTTTTCGGTCTCCTTGCCGACGCCGTTGAGTATGCCGGCGGCGCTGCGCACGCCGCCGATCGGCATTACCTTCGAGACCGGCGCATGGGAAAACTTCTGTTGCATGATCTCGTCGAGTTCCTCGATCGTGTTCTGGGGAATCTCGGCCATGCGTGCGATGCGTGCGACGATGTCGGTGGCCAGGCGCAAGGGCAGCAGATTGATGACCTCGGCAGCCTTTTTAGGGTCCATTCCAGCCAGCACCACGGCGATAACCTGCGGGTGTTCGCGGCTGATGAATTCAGCGATTTCCTTGGCCTCCAGCAGCTGAAGAGAATCCAGGCCTTTGGGTGTTTCTTCGACAATGCGATCGATGACCTTGCTGGCCTTCTCCTCGCCGAGGGAACTGGTCAGCAGGCGTTTGATCGACGCCGTCGAGCGAGCCGAAAACTGTCCCTCGCCTTCGACGTTGTCGGTGAAGTTGGTGAGCACATGGTCAGCCTGATCCCGGCTTACCTTGCGCAGAGAGGCCATTGCCTTGCCCAGCCGCTGGACTTCACCCACCGGCATGTGACGCATTATTTCCGCTGCTTCCTTTTCGCTGAGCGACATCAGGAAGATTGCTGCACGCTCGCTGCCGGAGAAGTCCTGCTGTTTCTCAGCCATCTGATTGCACCCACGCCCTGACGATCTGTGCTACGCGTTCAGGATTCTTGTCAGCCAGTTGCCGTGCAACGCTGACCTTGTCGTCGTAACTCAGCGGTGCGCGGGAGTCGTTTGTATAGCTGCCGCCAGGTCCGGCGAGCGCCGTCTGGCCGCCAACGGTGCCCGACACACCGCCCGCCAGCGCGCGCAACAGCGGCTTGACCAGAATCAGGACAACGACCAGTACCAGTGCTGCTGCGAGACCCTGTTTACCATAGGACTGCACCGTCGGGCTCTGCAGGAAGCCTGGCTCTTCAGCTTCGGCTGCTTCATCGGATGCCTGGTAGAAAGCCATGCTGCTCACGCTCACGGTGTCGCCGCGCTTCTCGTCATAGCCGACCGCATCGCGTACCAGTCTGGTCATCGCCTCGAGTTCAGGCGCGCTCAGCTTTTCCGATGTGACCTTGCCCTCATCGTCGGTAATGGTTTTTTCGGCGATCAGCACGGCGACAGACAGCCGCTGTATGCCGCCAAACGGCTGTTTGGTATGACTGAGCGTCCGGTCCATTTCGAAGTTGCGCGTACGATGAATGGATTCGTTATCCGGTGTCGAGGCTCCGCTTGCGGCTGCCTGCGCAGTGGCTGCATCAGCCGGAATCGCCGGACCTGGAGTCGCGGCAGCGGCCTGTGCAGGCGGCGCGGCCTGCGCGGGCGGCGGCTGATTGCTGAGTGCACCCGGAATGCCGCCAAGCAGGCCGGCACCTCTGGCCCGCTCCTCTGCGACCTGTTCGCTGCGTACGATAGTCTCGGGATCGTAGAGTTCCTGGGTTTCTTCACGCTGTGTGAAATCCAGCTCGGCGGTTACCGTGGTACGCACGCGGCCGTCGCCCAGCATCGGAATCAGCAGGTTCTCGACGCGCTTGACGTAGCTGTCCTCGACCCTGTGTACATAGTCCAGCTGGCGTGTGCTCAGTCCCAGCTCGGAGGAGTCTTCCGGGGAATTCAACAATCGGCCCGACTGATCGACGACCGTGACCTTGCCTGCTTCCAGTTCCGGGATGCTGGATGCCACCAGATGTACGATGGCGGAAACCTGCGCGTCAGTGACGCTGCGGCCACCATAGAGCTGCAGCAGAACCGAGGCGCCGGGTGTCTGCTTCTTGCCGAGAAATACCGTCGATTTGGGTACGGCGAGGTGTACGCGTGCTGACTGGACGGGCTGCAGGCTGCTGATGGTGCGGGCCAGTTCGGTTTCCAGCGCATGCTGGTATCGGGCGTTTTCCATGAACTGGCTGGTCGAGAAGGTGCTGCCACCTTCCATGATCTCCAGGCCAAAACCCGAGCTCTTCGGCAGGCCCTGCTCGGCGAGCTTGAGTCGCGCTGCGTGGACCTGCTCGGCCGGTACGGTTACCGCTCCGCTGCTGTCGTCCAGCTGATAGGGGATGCCGGCGCTGGTCAGCGCATTGACGATTTCACTGGCTTCCTTGTCAGAGACATTGCTGAACAGCACGGTGTAGCCGGGTTTGCTCATCCAGAACGCTGCGGTAACCCCGATGGAAATACTTGCCGCAAGGCCGATCATGATCAGCAGCTGCCGCATGCCTGGCATGCGCGTCAGCTGCGCGAAGGGATTGATGAACTGGTTGTCTGCATTAGCCATGAATTACTCCCGAGAATTCCGCATGCCCGATCAGATCGGCATGTTCATGATTTCCTGATAGGCATCGACGAGCTTGTTGCGTACCTGTGTCATGGCCGTGAATGACAGGCTCGCTTTCTGCATGCTCACCATCACCTCCGCGACACTGGTATCCGATGTGCCGTTCTGGAAGTCGGTCATCATGTTGGTGGCGACTGACTGCTGCTCGTTGACCTTGTCGATGGACTGCTGAAGCACCTGACCGAAACTGTTGCCGTCGGCCACCTTGGGCGTCGCTGCCGGCAGATCCATCGAGGCGGCGAGGGCACGCAT
>JBIJCV010000348.1:0-2661 GCA_044344525.1 Gammaproteobacteria bacterium
CGGTTCCTTTGGTTTCGTCAACGTCACGTTTCCCGCACCGCCCCCAGTGGAGTGCGGCTCTGAAGAAGAGTGCGGAGAAGGATTTTCGCCTTATGCGCTCTACACCTCAGGCGGCTATGGTTATGACCTCAGCGTAATTCAGGATGCCATCGGCACGATTGATGTGCTGCGCCTGACAATTACCTCAGTTCCTGCGGTTGTGCCGGTTCCTGCTGCGTTCTGGCTGTTTGGATCTGCCCTTGCCGGTCTCGGTGTGTTGCGTCGACGAGATGCTCTGGCCATCAGGGATTGACGTAGACAAGATGCCGGACACCACCGACGGCCAGAACGCGTTCCATCGCGCGATCGCTGAACGTGCCCGCGAGTTTTCTGCAGGCAATCGCACCGGGCGTCCGCACCGCTATTGGCAGCATGCGATCGCACTGGTGCTGGCCTTGCTGGTCGTGGCGCTGGTGTTCTTCGGCTTCGATACGTTTCTTACCAGTATGCAGAAGCTGATTGAGATCATGGCTGCTGATCCGGCGCCTGCCGAGGCGATGCCTGTATTCATGGTCCCGGAGTCCCCTGGCCAACCCTGATATGCTGGCCTACTGTGCTGGTGACGGGCTGTACAATCCTGCGCCGGCTTCCCACCGATCAGCCAAGGAGACTGCCATGACCATCAAAGTTGGCGACCGTATACCTGAAGGCAAGTTTGGCGTGATGATTCAGGGCGCACCCGGATCGATCACGACCCAGGAGTTGTTTGGCGGCAAGAAGGTCGTGTTTTTTTCGGTACCCGGCGCTTTCACGCCAACCTGCTCCAATAGTCATTTGCCTGGCTATGTAAAGAATGCGGCAGAGATCAAGGCAAAGGGTGTGGCGACGATCGCCTGCATGTCGGTCAATGATGTATTCGTGATGGACGCATGGGGCAAGGATCGCGGCGTCGGTGACAAGGTGCTGATGCTGGCGGATGGCAATGCCGAGTACGCACGGGCGCTCGGGCTCGAGCTGGACGGTAGTGGTTTTGGCCTGGGTACCCGCAGCCAGCGCTTTTCGATGGTCGTCGACAATGGCGTCGTCACCGAACTCAATATTGAAGCGCCGCGTGAGTTCAAGGTGAGTACCGCCGAGTGCGTACTCAAGCAACTCTGATATCAATCCGGACCGGGAACTGAACCATGGAAGAGATGCAGGTCGTTCAGACGCTGCCGTTTGCCTATGCAGCGGTGAAGTTCGTGCACATACTGCTGTTCGTGTACTGGCTTGGTGGCGATGCGGGGGTGTATTACTCCAGTACCTTTGTCATCAACGACAAGCTGTCGCGCGATGCGCGGCTCGCGGCTTTCAAGATATTCATCAACCTCGACATGCTGCCTCGCTATTGCATGGCGCTGATGCTGACCGTCGGCGGCATCCTTGCCGAATTCGTCGGTTACGAGCACCCGGTTTGGCAAACCGCAGCGATTGTCGCGCTGGGCCCGATCTGGGTCTGGGTCGTGCACATGGTGCATGCGAAGGAGGGTACGAATTTCGGGCGGATGCTCGCCAAGGGCGACTACTGGTTCCGCTTCCTGATGATTTTCGCGCTGCTCGGCTCGGCTATCTACCACTGGATCAGCGGACCGCTGCAGCCTTTCCCGTGGCTGGCCGCCAAGCTGGTGATCTTTGCTTTCCTGATCTTCTGTGGCTTCATGATCCGCCGCAAGCTGCCGCCTTTTGTCGATGGCTTCAGGGTCCTGGCCGGGAAGGGCGCGACGCCGGAGAGTGACAAGCTGATGTACGACGGCATCATGGCCTGCAGGCCCTATGTGTGGGCCATCTGGATCGGTGTTGCGCTGTCAGCCTGGCTCGGGGTCTGGAAGCCGGGTATGGGCGGCTGAGTGCGTTTTAGTGCTCTGCAGGAAGACAGGTGGGGTTTTGAGATGCACGTCGATGCACGCCGTCGGACATACCGGGTAGTTTGTCGCGACACATTGATCGACCGTGTTTCATGCTTTGGTGTGGCATGACCGCGGATCAGACTCGAAAAGTAGCGAAAAAAGTAACGGATAAGTAATGAAGTCGATCTGGTCCTTGGTGCTTACTGTCATTCGTGCTCTGGAATGGAAGTTGCTCGCATTTGTGCCGATGGACAAACGAATTGCCCAGCTACGCAAGCGGGGGATTCGTATCGGCAAGAACTGCTTTATTGCCCGCACCGCGTGGCCCACAGAGCCCTATCTCATCGAGATTGGAGACCATGTTGCGATATCCGCTGGCTGTCAGTTCGTTACGCACGACGCCGCCATCTGGCTGTTCAGAAATGAAAATCCCGACATGGATGTCTTTGGTTCGATCAAGGTGGGCAACAATACCTATTTCGGTACCAACTGCACTATTCTGCCGAATTGTCGGATCGGGTCAGATTGTGTCATCGGCTCAGGCTCGGTGGTGCGTGGCAATATTCCAGACGGTTCGGTGGTTTTTGGTAATCCGGCGAAGGTTGTCATGAAGACAACGTTGCTCAAGTATCTGTTGTTACATAACAAGAATCGGCTGGAAACTCACAACCTGTCACCAGTGGACAAGGAAAGAGCCATCCGGGCGCACTTTGGTATCAGCGAGGCCGAGGACGGGAGATGACAGATGGATATAGCTAAGGAGATTCACGACTACCTGATTCGCGAGCTCGCCGAG
>JBIJCV010000259.1:0-3493 GCA_044344525.1 Gammaproteobacteria bacterium
GCCTTCAGGCGCGATCTTCCTATTGAAACAATGATCGCGCCTGAAGGCGCTCCTACTGCGGATTCGGCGTGATGCGCATGTATTTCGCCAGGGGTACGGCGCCGATCCATAGTGCAACGCCGAGCGCGAGCATGTAGCCAGCCACTGCATACACGAGCAAGAACTCTGGACCCAGCAGCTCCCCGCCGGCTACGCCGACGATAAACACTGCGGTCCAGATCAATCCATAGACACGCGGCCATCTCGGTTTCATTGCCCAACCCAGCCGGGCGCAGCCCCGGGTGGCAGCCAGCAGGGCCAGGCTGAACAGGCAGGCGAGAAAGAGTGCCTCCGCCATGTAAAAGCCAAGACGAATGATCATGCGATCTTCGCCTGCAGATGATCGGCAAGACGCAGCGCCAGCGCCACGATGGTGAGCGTGGGATTGGCTTGTCCACCGGTAGGGAATACTGAACTGCCGGCGATGTAAAGATTGGGCACACCGAATACACAGCAGTTTTTGTCGACCACGCCGTCGGCCTCGGACGAAGACATCCTTGTCGTACCCATATGGTGTGCGACGTCGCGCAGGTGTCCGGCCCAGTTGTCTCCCCCGCTGTGCAACCAGTGGGGAACGCTGATGCGCGCCCTGTAGAGCCTGGCCATCTCCGCGGCGACGGTAAAGACCAGTTCCCGACAGCTGGCCAGATCCAGCGGCGTCACTCGCCAGTCGGCAATGGCGCGCCGGGCGCCGAGGGCATCCAGCTCTGCAGAGAGGCGAATGCGGCTGGCCGGGTTCGGCGCCTGCTCACTCTCGAGAACCAGCTGGCGCATGCCCCGCGAGTATGGCTCGTCACCAGGCCGCAGGAACCGCTGACGCAGGTTGATGGCCAGGTCCGAGAAGTCAGCGACAACGTTCAA
The DNA here is from genome assembly GCA_044344525.1 of Gammaproteobacteria bacterium. Classification (GTDB taxonomy): domain Bacteria; phylum Pseudomonadota; class Gammaproteobacteria; order Steroidobacterales; genus SHZI01. Next base: position 901 of record JBIJCV010000259.1, read on the forward strand.
GAACTCCTGACCGAGGTTCTCCGGGACCTTGCCCTGCGCAAAGGCCCTGGCGATGCGGCTGCCCGAATTCGCGCCGCTCTCCGGGTTGCCATTTCCCTCGCGGCTCGTATATGCCGAGCCGTTGAGCACTTTTTGTGCAGCCTGATAGCGGTCGCCAAGCCGCATGCCGACGATGAACTGGCCGAACGCGGTATCGTGCTGCCCGTAGATCCGCGAGACTACGTAGGGATCGCCCTCCATGACCAGCGTGGCATCGGTGCGCAGATGCTGCATGAAGAATCGGCCAACGATATCGCGCTGGTTGCCAACACCGTGCTTCTGGATGTCATCCGACATGAGCAGCAGGCGGGGATTCTCAATGCCGCCGCAGGCGAGAACAAAAAACCGCGCCTTGACGCGATGGCGCTTACCTTCCGGGGTGGCCACCTCGATGTGGTCGGCAGATGTCCCGGAAGGATCAAGCCGCACGCCCATCGCGTTGGCATGCAATACGACATCGACGTTCTTCGTGGCACGCAGCGCAGGACCGTACTTGGTTCCGAAGCGGGTCGGCGCACTCATTTGCCAGAGCTGTGGCTCGAGCTTTTCCATATCGAGCCGATGGGCTGGCGTGCCGAGGGCCCTCAGGGTCTCGGCACCATAGGCAAAGTCCCCCAGGTCACAGAGGACATGAGCGCGCCGATAGTAAGCATCGAGATCATGCCGCAAAATTGGCCAGCCGCTGTAGGGAACCCAGCTGCGTGGCGCGAAATCGGCAGCATCCAGGGGCGCGCATCGGCCGGTCCAGTGATTCGATGAACCGCCGAACATGCGCAGCCGGGTGTCCTCGCCTGCTACGGCGATTTGACCTTCATTGGCCACCTCATACAACTGCTGGCTGTCAGCCTCGAGCTGCATACCGCCGGCTTCCAGCAGGCAAACCCGCAAGCCGGATTCCATGAACTGCAAGGCGATGCTGATGCCGGCAACCCCACCGCCGACAATGCAGATGTCGGCCTCAATGGGTTTGCCGTCGGGCCATTCGCGCAGATCGTGGATCAAGGCTGCCGCTCGATGAGCACGGCCAGGGCACACCAGCGCGCTTCGGTCAGTGCCATCAGCCATCCGCCCAGCACGAGCACCCTGCCGCTGCCAAAATCAGCGTCACGGGCCGCCGCGAGCCGCTCGCGAATCTCGCCGACACTGGTCGGCAGTAGATCGCCAAACAGGGCGTGACTGAGCGTCGCGGCACTCATCTCGTGCGGCGCCCTGTGCAGCCAGGCCCGACCAATGACACGCGCGTCACCTGGTGCCCCGTAGGCCGAGCGCAACAGATCGAACCAGTTGCCTCTCGAAGCCTGATCCGGACCATCGTAACCCGGCAGGAATGCAGTGACGGTGACAGACGAGGCCACGGCCAGCAGGCCTGCAGCCGACTTGACGCACAGTGAGCGTCGCGAGAGATATCCAGTGCCCATGCCTCTTCCCCGGATTGGCACGATGAGGTCAGTCAAGCTTAACGTAGTGACTGACGCCTTGCCCGGCAGACTGGGGTCTTGCCCAGCTGATATTCTCGTCGCACCCAATCTACATGCTCACAGGACTTTAGCCATGAAATCGCTGCTCGCCACCCTGACGCTTGCCATCACCTTGATCACCACATCCGCAAACGCCGGTATCTTCGACAAAAAGAAGAATGACCCAACGGCCGTGGATCCCGACGCAGTATTGACCGTAGCTGACTTCGTGAAGACCAGCGGCAAGGGCAAACTCGCCGGGGTCACGCGAGTCGCCATCCCCAACTTCTTCGTGCAGTTCGTGCGCGACCAGACCATCGAACGCAAAGGCCGCCTTGGTTCTGACTCTTACACTACGCAGGTTCGCGGCATCGAGACCGCCACCCTGCAACAGATCGCGGATGCGCTCTACGACGGCTTCGTTGCAGAGCTGCAAGCAGCCGGCGTCGAAGTGGTGCCGGCAGAAACACTGGAAGCCAATGCCGACTTCAGCGAGCTGCGCAAAGTCGCGCGCGTCTCGCCGTACACGGAAGAATCATCCATGGGCGGCAGCAAAGGCGACAACAACCATCAAGGCGTAAGCGTGCTGGTATCTGCCAAAAACCTGCCTATCAATATCCGCAACACCATCGATGACTACTGGCTCAAGCCGAACGCCAGCGATGGCTTCAAGGTCAGCCTGGTCACCACACCGATGAAAGTATCCCAAGCCTTGAATGTACCGCTCCTCGATGTGCGCCTGACCGTCGCGATGGCGACGCTCAAGGGACGCGTGAGCAACAGTGGCAGTTCGTATAGCGTCACCCCCCAGACCACCAGCTTCAGTTTCGATGCTGATCTGTATCCGCGATTTGTCGATGGCGGCAGCTTGGTCGCGCTTTCCAGCAGCGAAGGTGGAACCATCTATTCACTGACCCAGCCTGTGATCATCAAGGATCTGAGCTTTGCGCTTGAAAAAGGCAAAGGCACCGGCTCACGCGGCGCGGGTCTGCTCGGCGCCATCAGCCGTGCGGCCGGCGGCTCAGCCGAGATGGATGCCGATGCCTACATTGACCTGCAGGCAGAAGACTTCAACAACAAGATGACTGCGCGTGGCA
>JBIJCV010000261.1:0-3482 GCA_044344525.1 Gammaproteobacteria bacterium
TGGGTCACTGCAGGCGCTGGATTCGCAAGCCTTTGGTTTGGAAGGCCTAAGTTATAGCTACTGTCAATACAGTGGCTATATAAATCCACTCATTCAGGCGGTTTTCGGACGCAGTGCACGCAGGAAAGCGACCGGATCGCCGCCGCTTTCAAGCTGCTCAACCAGGGCCGAGCCCACGATCACCCCGTCCGCATGCGGCGCCAGACTCCGCACCTGTTCCGCCCGCCGCACGCCGAAACCGGCACACACCGGCAGGCTGCTCAGGCCCCTTACCTGATCCAGATAGCTCCCCACACTGGCGGGCAGCTCCTTGCCGCTGCCGGTAATCCCGGTGGTGGTCACAGCATAGACAAAACCGCGACTCGCCGCGCACAGCAGCTTGAGACGTTCAGGCGGAGTTGCCGGTGTCACCAGCTGGATCAGCGCCAGGCCTCGGGCCTCCAGTGCCGTCCCGAAATCAGCACTCTCCTCGATCGGCAGATCCGGAACGATAAAGCCACAGACACCGGCCGGAATCGCCGCTGCGGCCAATTGCTCATAACCGAAGTTCAGCAGCGGATTCAGATAGCTCATCAACACGATCGGCGCGTCCAGCTGCCCGGCTTTGGTCAGCTCGGCGAGAATCCAGCGCAGGCTGACCCCGGCCGCGATTGCCGCGTGGCTCGCGCGCTGGATAGTCACCCCGTCGGCCATCGGATCGCTGAACGGCACGCCCACTTCCACCACATCGGCTTCCTGTGCGATCGCGCGCAGCGTGGTGATGAACTGATCCTTGTGCGGATAACCGGCCGTGATGTAAGGCACCAGTGCCGTGTGGCCTGCAGCAGTCGTGCGGCGAAGGGCCGCACTGATGCGCTCATGGGGCTGCAATGCGCGCTCAGTCATGACCAGCCTCCGCGAGTATCTTTTTTGCACCGCCGAAGACCTGCGACAGGGTCGGCATGTCCTTGTCACCCCGGCCCGACATGCCGATCAGGATTTTCTTGCCCGGATTGGCGAGCGCCCAGCGTTTGGCACCAGCCAGCGCATGCGAGGACTCGATGGCGGGCAGAATGCCTTCGCTGGCGCAGCACTCGCGCAAGGCGTCGAGCGCCTCATCATCGGTGGCACTGGCATAGGTGGCACGACCGATCGCCTGCAGCAGCGCATGCTCGGGACCGACGCCCGGATAGTCGAGACCAGCCGAAACAGAATGCGTCTCCTGCACCTGGCCGTCCTCATCCTGCAGGAGTAGCGAGTACGTTCCGTGCAATACACCGGGACGACCGGTAGCCAGCGTGGCCGCGTTGTCGCCGAGCTTGTTGCTGCGGCCACCGGCCTCGATGCCGATCAATCTGACCGAAGCATCACCGATCAACGGATGAAAGAGACCGATCGCGTTTGAACCACCGCCCACACAGGCGAACACGGCGTCGGGCAGGCCACCGGTACGTTCGATGAACTGCGCACGTGCTTCGCGGCCGATCACCGCCTGCAGTTCGCGCACCAGCAGCGGATAGGGATGCGGGCCCAGTGCTGAACCCAGCAGGTAATAACTGCCTGCCGGATCAGCGACCCAGTCGCGGAAGGCCTCGTCAATCGCCGCGCGCAGGGTCTTGTCGCCGGTTTTGACCGGTATGACTTCAGCGCCAAACTGCACCATGCGCTCAACGTTCGGCGCCTGACGCAATACATCGACCGCGCCCATATAGACGATGCAGGGAATGCCAACCCGTGCACAGGCTGCCGCCGTCGCCACGCCATGCTGACCGGCACCGGTCTCGGCAATCACCCGCTTCGCGCCGAGCCGCCTCGCCAGCAAAGCCTGACCCAGTGCGTTATTGATCTTGTGTGCGCCGGTATGCGCCAGATCCTCGCGCTTGAAATACACATCTACACCCCAGCGTTTGCTGAGTGTGGGCGCATGACTGAGTGCGGTCGGCCGACCAACCCAGTCCTTGAGTTCGCGCGTCAGCTCGGCCTGGAAAGCCGGCTCATGCAGGTAGCGCTGCACACCATCGGTGAGGCGCTCAAGGGCCGGGATCAGGGTCTCCGGCGCATAACGGCCACCGAAGGGACCGAAGCGACCACGACTGTCGGGCAACTCGCCCGCCACGAGACGCCGAAGCAGCGCTTCACGTTCTGCCGGTGCCAGTTCAACGCTTGGCATTGTTTCTCTCCGCTTCCCGTACCGCAGTCATGAATGCCGCGATCCGGTCTGGATCCTTCACACCACGGCGCGATTCCACGCCACTGCTCACATCAACGCCATACGGCCGCACGGCATCGATCGCCGCAGCGACATTTTCCGGTGTCAGGCCACCTGCCAGCACCAGTTGTCGCCCGGCAGCCATGCCCGCGACCAGCTTTGCCGCCCGCTGCCAGTCAGCCTGCATACCCTGCCCGCTCTCCGCCGCCTCAAACAACAACAGCTCTTCACGGTTGAAGGCCGTCATGTCCAGATCCGGCGTGTCCCTGAACACGGGCAGGCGACCAATTCCGGCAGGAACATCGAGCCGCGCAAAATCCCCCGCTTCGGTCTGCAGCCAGTCCGGTGCGAACTCGTCAGCAACACGCTGCCACTCGGCCAGTGTCGGATGACGCATCACCGCGACCCGCACGATGGCCGGCGACACATCACGGCAAAGCTGTGCCGCTCGCTTCGGCGTGACCTGCCGTGGCGATTCGGCAAAGACGAAGCCGATCGCATCGGCGCTGGCATTGATGGCCTCGCTGACTGCACGCGGCGTCGACAGGCCGCAGATCTTGACGAATATCCTCACTGCCCACGCGCCTCGAAAGCCGAGGCCCGGCCAGCCGCCAGCAGGCTGGCAACCTGGCGCGCCGGATCCGGCGCACGCATCAGTGCCGTGCCGACCAGCGCCAGGCCGTAGCCGAGTCCGGCAACCCGCGCTGCCTGACTGGCCGATTCGACACCGCTCTCGGCGACCCGTGGAATATCCGTGGGCAGATGCGGCGCAAGTGCGGCAAAGCGCCCGAAGTCGACCTTGAGGCTGCGCAGGTCGCGGCAATTCACGCCGATCAGCGAACGGCAACGGCCATCGACGATCGCCGGGCCGGCCGCATGAATGGCCGACACGCTGCGATCAAGATCGGCAGCAGCAAAAATCTCGACGAGTGCAAACAAACCCAGGCGGTGCGCATAACGGAGCATGTCCTGCAGGCGCGCATCGCTCAGCATCGCCGCAATCAGCAGCACGCCACTGGCACCAGCGGCGCGCGCTTCCAGCACCTGGTAGGGCGCAACCAGAAAATCCTTGCGCATGGACGGTGTGGCGACAGCTGCTGCCACTTCCTGCAGCTGCGACAAATCGCCGTCGAAGGCCTCCGGCTCGGTCAGCACAGACAAGGCGGCGGCACCACCGCGCGCATAGCTGCGCGCTTGTTCCGTAATGCGCAGGGACTTGCCAGCCAGAGAGCCGGCTGCTGGCGAGCGGCGCTTCACCTCGGCGATGACATCGAAACCCTGCGGCGAGAGCCTT
>JBIJCV010000262.1:0-3474 GCA_044344525.1 Gammaproteobacteria bacterium
GATCAGCCTGTCCAGCGAGGGGAGTTTCGAGTCCCACTCGATCAGGGTTGGCAAGGGCCCGGTCCTGCTGATCGTGCGCTGGTAGAGATTCCAGACCGGATCACTGACTGGTGCGTCGTGGGTGTCGATCAGCAGTTCGCCACTGTCGTCGGTGACGACGGTGTGGCCGGCAAGATGGATTTCCTGGATCAGCGCAACGGGTATCGCCGTGATAAAGGCATCGGCATCGAAACCGTGATTCCGGGCGCTGACGTAGACATTATTCACGTCGAGCAGAATGCCGCAGCCGCTGTGTCGCGCCAGTTCGACAAGAAAGTCCCATTCGCTCAGCGTGTCTTCGGGAAAGCGCAGGTAACTGGAGGGATTTTCGATGAGGATCTGCCGGCGCAGATGATCCTGTACCTGGCTGACGCGGGCCGAGAAATGCGCCAGTGATTCGCGGGTATATGGCATCGGCAGCAGATCGTTGCTGAACACGCCATCGACCGAGCTCCATGACAGGTGTTCGGAGACCAGTGCCGGCTGTATGCGATCGGCAAGCCGTTTCAGGCTCTGCAGGTGTTCCCTGCACAGCGGATCCGCCGAGCCGATGGACAGCCCCACGCCATGCAGGCTGATGCCGTAGTTAAGGCGTACGGCATCGAGCACCTCGATCTGCCGGCCGCCCTCGGCAAAGAAATTCTCGCTGTGTACTTCTACCCAGGGAATTGCCGGCCGACGCTCAAGGAATTCACGATGGTGGGTCGCACGCAGACCGATCCCGGCTTGCGCCGGGATCGGTTGCGCAGCATCGGATATGAATGCCGATGCCATGGGCATTACATCGCAGAACCGGGCCCGCTGGTCTTGCCGCCGGCCGGCTCGCATTCACCCTTGGGAACGTACTTCCATTCCGCAGGATCGTTGTCCGCCTTCGCCTGGCCCTGACAGGAATGGCCGTTGGCCGCGCAGTCGTTCTGGGCAGCCTTGGCAACGCCGTAGCACTTTTCTTTGGCGCCATCCTGTGCGGCACTGGCGCTGCTGGCGACGCCGAGTGCGCCGAGTGCCAGCAGGCTGCTGATGGCCGTTGATGCGATGAGTGACCTGTTTTTCATGATGTTTCTCTCCATTGTGGAATGACGGCATTTGCCGCTCTCGGCCCCGCTGCCGGCAAGCAACGGCATTGTCAGTGGCCTGAGCGTTGGTCGTGGGGCAGGGCGAAACCTTACACCAGATTCGCCCGGTACTTTGTCCGGCTTATGGCTCCGCTCCCGTTCCAATTGAGGCTAGACTGGCCCGGAAGTTCCTGGCGGCGGTCGGATGAGGAAGAAAAAGACGACGCAGAGCAGGCCGGGTGGGGCAGCCAGTACCAGGCGTGGCGGGCAGCGGCCCGGTGTCGAGCGGCGACGGAACCTGGCCATGCGCCGCCAGTTCTGGTGGGCTGATCTGCCGGATGAGGAACTGCTCGACCTGCGCCTCTGCGATCTCGGTCTGGATACCTCGCATGGCCAGATCCCTGCTGCCCTGGCGCGTCTGAACGATGAACTGGCACAACGCGGTATCCGTTTCCGCCCGCACTGCTGGTTGGCCGAGGAATGGTTTTCGCCGGATGGCGTGCCCGGCATTGCCATCCCTTTCTATCTCGCGCACCCGCGCCTGACGCGGCTTGAGCGCCGCATGATGCATGAGGTGGAGGGCGGCAATGTGCGCTGGCTGCGCCGCATCCTGCGCCACGAGGCTGGTCATGCCCTCGATACCGCTTATCGGCTGCGCCGGCGCAAGAACTGGCGGGAGGTGTTTGGCCCCGCATCGCTGCCATATCCCGTCAGCTATGTGCCGCGGCCAGGTAGCCGGCGCCACGTCCTGCATCTCGGCCACTGGTATGCGCAGAGTCATCCGACCGAGGACTTCGCCGAGACCTTTGCCGTGTGGCTGGCGCCCAAGTCGACATGGCGCAACGACTATGCTGAATGGCCGGCGTTGCACAAGCTGCTCTATGTCGATGAGGTGATGGGCGAGATCCACGCTGCGCCGCCGCCGGTGCGCAGCCGGAAGCACATCGAGCCGCTGCGCGAGAGCCGCATTACGCTGCGGCAGTACTATGCAGACAAGCGCTCCTACTACGACACTTCGGAAACTGATCGTTATGATCAGCCACTCAAGCGCGTATTCGCTCCACGCGCGTGTTATCCGGGCCGCCCGGCGGCCTCCACATTCATCCGCCAGGTACGCCCGCAACTGCAACGCCTGCTGATCCGCCGCTCGCGGCTGCATCCCTATCTGGTACACAACGTCATGCGCATCGTCATACAGCGGACGCGAGATCTCGATCTGTGCGTCCATCGGCCCGTGCGCAGCACCAAGCGCGAAACATTCCGTCTGCTCGAGCGTATTCTTTTTGATTCGATACGCCGTGGCCGTGAGCGTTATGCCCTATGAGGAAGAAATGGCGGGTTCTGGTGCTGATGCACGAGAGCCTGATTCCACCCGACGATCTCGACGGCTATACGGAACAGCAGATCGATGCATTCCGTACCGAGTACGACGTGATGGCATTCCTGGAAAATGCCGGTCATGAAGTGCGCGCGCTGGGTTTGTACGACAAGCTTTCGGATCTGCGGAAGATGGTGCGCGACTGGAAGCCGCATATCGCCTTCAATCTGCTGCAGGAGTTTCAGGGTATCGGCGCCTACGACCAGTACATCGTCGCTTACCTCGAGTTGCTGCGGCAGCCATATACGGGCTGTAATCCGCGCGGCATGATGCTGTCGAGAGACAAGGTCCTGTCGAAACAGATTCTTGCCTATCATCGCATTCCCACGCCGCACTTCCAGGTTTTTCGACGCGGCCTGCGCCTGCACCTGTCACCCCGGCTGTCATTTCCGCTGTTCGTCAAATCGGCCGTCGAAGATGCCTCGCTGGGCATCGCCCAGGCCTCGATCGTCGATGATCCTGCCCGGCTTGCCGAGCGCGTGGCCTTCATTCACGACAGCCTCGGTACCGACGCACTGGTGGAGGAATACATTGCCGGACGCGAGCTCTACGTGGGCGTGCTGGGCAATACGCGGCTCACGACGCTGCCGGTCTGGGAAATGCACTTCGGTACGCTGGCCGCTGCACAGGCCGGGATCGCGACCCGCAAGGTCAAATGGGACGGTAACTACCAGCACAAGCACGGCATACATACAGATCGTGCGAAAGATCTACCCGATGGCGTTGCCGAAACGCTCAATCGCCTGAGTCGCCGCATCTACCGTGCGCTGCACATGAGTGGTTATGCGCGCATGGATTTCCGGCTGGCGGCGGACGGCACGCCGTATCTGCTCGAGGCGAATTGCAATCCAAACCTGAGTTACGGTGAAGACTTTGCCGAGTCGGCTGAAACGGCCGGTATCGGCTACGAGCAGTTGATGCATAGACTGGTGAAGCTCGGTCTCGGCTATCAGGCCGAGTGGCGGACGATGGAGCCCTGAGGCCATGACCGACAAGCGAGCG
>JBIJCV010000263.1:0-3471 GCA_044344525.1 Gammaproteobacteria bacterium
AAATCACCAAACCCGTCCGCCAGGGTATGTCCCTCCATGACCCGCGAGCGCACGCCGATCAGGATACTTTTCACGCGCGGCGATTCGGTTTGCTCGGAGACCGCGAGCAGTGCCTCTTCCAGCGGCAGTGAGGAGTGCACGAGTGTCGCGAGCTGCCGGGTAATCAGCGCGAGATCGGCAGCCGACATGCTCCGGCGCAGACTGAAGGACTTTTGCCGCGACGCCTCCTGTCTGGCGATCTCCGCGACTTCCAGCGGCAGCAGCTGCTTCTCGCGCAGCAGCTGGCGAACCTGCCGGGCCGTATCGCCCTCAAGTACGCCCCGGCACTCCTTGCCGGCAGCATCGACAGCGGTGTATTCAAACGCGCCCATCAGTCGGCACGGGTAACGCGCAGCACCTCTTCGAGCGTGGTGATGCCGGCCAGTACCTTGCGCAGACCGTCATCACGGATGCTGGGGCTGCGGGTGCGCGCATAGCGCTCCAGCTGTTGCTCACCAGCGCCATCGTGGATCATGGTGCGGAGTTCATCGTCGATCGTCACGAGCTCGTAGATTCCGGTGCGGCCGCGGTAGCCTGGGCTCCCCGCCAGCATTGCAGCGTCATCCGGGCGATAAAGCAGAGGCGGGCGCGCCGGATCGATACCCAGCGTGCGGCATTCATATTCGCGAGCGGTGTAGGCGACCCGGGTAGCCGGATCCAGTACGCGTACCAGTCGCTGTGCCAGCACGCCGACCAGGCTGGACGACAGCAGGAAGGGTTCAACACCCATATCGCGCAGCCGGGTCACGGCGCCGACTGCTGTGTTGGTGTGCAGGGTGGAGAGTACGAGATGGCCGGTCAGGCTCGCCTGTACGGCGATTTCAGCCGTCTCCAGGTCGCGGATCTCGCCGACCATCACGACATCAGGATCCTGACGCAGGATGGCGCGCAGGCCGCGGGCGAAGGTCATCTCGACTTTGGTATTGACCTGCGACTGGCCGATGCCGTCGATGTAATACTCGATGGGATCCTCGACCGTCATGATATTGCGTGTGTTGTCGTTGATCCGCTCCAGTGCGGCATACAGCGTGGTCGTCTTTCCGGATCCGGTCGGTCCGGTGACCAGAATGATGCCGTGAGGCTTGTGGATCAGTTCGTCAACGATGCCTTTCGAGTCGGCATCCATGCCGAGGCTCTCAAGTTCCAGGCGGCCGGCGTGTTTGTCGAGCAGACGCAGGACGACCCGCTCACCGTGCCCCGAGGGCATCGTCGAGACGCGTACATCGACCGCGCGTCCGGCGATGCGCAGCGAAAAACGCCCGTCCTGCGGCAGGCGCTTCTCGGCGATGTCGAGCTTCGACATGACCTTGATGCGTGATACCACCAGCGGTGCAACCGCACGTCTGGACTGCAGTACTTCGCGCAGCACGCCGTCGATGCGAAACCGGACCACCAGCCGGTTTTCGAACGGCTCGATGTGGATATCCGAGGCATTGTCCTTTACCGCCGAGGTCAGCAGCGCATTGATCAGCCGGATGATCGGTGCATCGTCGTCGCTCTCAAGGAGGTCGGATGGCTCGGGCAGTGCCTGGGCGACGCGAAACAGGTCGGTATCTTCGCCGAGTCCATCCACCATCTGCATGGTGGTGTTCGATTCACGCTCGTAGGTCTGTTGCAGTTGCCGGTCAAACTCGTCCGCCGCGACCACCTTGAGGCAGAGTGGTGCATCGATGAAACGGCGGACTTCCGACACGGTGGCGAGGCGGGCATCCAGCCGCACGAGCAGCAGTGGACGGTTATCTTCAACTCCGTTGATCAGTACGCCGTGGCGTTTGGCAAACGCAAATGGCAGCAGCTGGTTGCGTATGCCGCCCTGCGCAACCGCTTGCAGCGCTGTCGGCGCCTCGCCCGAAGGGATCTCCAGTACCGGTTCGGTACTGGCCAGCTCAGGTATCGCCGGGTTCACCGGTTTCTCCTGCAGGCGCTTCGCGAAGGTCGATGACCGGTGGCTCGGTGGTTGTGGCCGGTTCGATGGTCGGTGCGACAGCCGGTGTCTCCGGCAGCACGGTCCGCTGTGTCTGCGGCATCAGGCGCACATTCTTTGGCTTGATCAGCAGTTGCTGATCCCGGATGTAGTTGTACTTGGAGTTGGTTGCAAAAGCCGCCTGCACATTGTCGCGCAGGATCGTGGGCTTGATGAACACCATCAGGTTGGTCTTGCTTTTCTTGGTTGAGTCCGAGCGAAACAGTGCGCCTAGCAGCGGAATCCGTCCCAGCAGCGGTACGCGCGACTGGGTTTCGGTGACCTGGTCCTGAATCAGTCCGCCCAGCACCAGGGTGGCGCCATCCTGAACGATGACGGTGGTATTGATGGATCGGTTGCTGGTGATCAGGTCGACGGCGGCAGTACTTGGCAGCAGGGAGGAGATCTCCTGGGCGATCTTCAGACGTACCGCATCGCCTTCGTTGATCTGCGGTGTCAGCTTGAGCGTCAGGCCGACCTGTTCACGTTCGATCGTCTGAAACGGATTGACGGCACCGCCACTGCCGCCACTTCCGGTATCGGTATAGCTGCCGGTGACAAAGGGCACTTCCTGGCCCACCTTGATCTCGGCTTCTTCATTGTCGAGGGTGACCAGTACCGGGGTGCCGATGATGTTTGAAGTGCCATCCGCTTCCAGGGCTTCAAGCAGTGCGACAAAACTGATGCCGGAATCCCGTAGTTTGCCCACGCCGAGGGTAAGGCCATTGCCGAGCAAATCGCCGGCTCCGGAAAGGCCACCACTGGCGCCACCGAGAATGGCGCTGGCCACACCGGTTACACCCGTGGTGCCTGGAAACTTGGTAACGCCGATGGCGTTGTCCAGGTCTGCGCCACCGACCGCCCACGTGACGCCTAACTGGGCAGCACGGTCCGATGACACCTCGACGATGACTGCCTCAACCAGCACCTGGGCGCGCCGGATATCCAGCTTGTCGATGATGGCCATCATCGACTTCATGACCTTGGGTGGGGCAGTGATGATGAGTGCATTGGTTGAGTCATCAGCCCAGATGCCGATTTCACCGCGCTGGGCTGGCGGTGCCGCATCCTTGCCTGCGGCGGCCTGGGCGCCGGTACCAGAGTACTGGCTCTGCAGTTTGGTGGCGAGATCAGCCGCGTTGGTGTAACGCAGATAACGTACCTGCGTATCGCCACCCTCTTCAAGCGGGGTATCCAGGTGCGTGATCAGTGCCCGATAACGCAGGCGATCATCCTTGGCACCGGTGAGCAGCACGCTGTTGGTGCGTTCGTCTGCGACCACAGTGATGCGCGGTCCGCCGGCGCCTTCGCCCTGCTGGGCGCCCTGGTTGAGTGCGCCAACCAGCTTGACGATCTCGGTTGCTGAAGCGTGCTCCAGACGGATGACTTCGTAGTCCTGATCAGCAGCCTGGTCGATGCGCGCAATGATCTGGGCCATGCGGTCAACGTTGGAGGCGCGGTCGCTGATG
>JBIJCV010000264.1:0-3462 GCA_044344525.1 Gammaproteobacteria bacterium
GGATTTCCTGCCAGTTCATGCCCAGTTTGCGACTTGCCACGGCCGCATACTCATTCAGTACCTGAACCGACAGGCAGCCACCCGCCATCAGGAGCTCCTCGGCACGATCGGCCTTGCCCGCATCTGCGGACAGCAGATACAAAAGAATATTTGTATCGTAAAACGCAACTCTCCCCGACAGGCTCATCGCCCCCCCGGCTGCTTCCGGCCCGGCGCCCGGCCATTCACTTCCAGGCGATCGAAGCGAAAGTCCTCTGGCAAGCGTCCCCGATACTTGCGCAGACGCACGAGCAGGTCGCGGACGCCGGGCTTGCGTGCGATCTCGATACTGCGCTCACCAGTCACATGAATCTCGATCTGCTCGCCCTCCTTCAGATCGAGAGCCTCAACCACAGCAGCGGGGAGTCGCACCGCCAGACTGTTCCCCCAGCGCGATACCTGCATGACCGGACGCCCCTGAAGATCTACCTTGTGCACAAGTATATCCTCGATACCACCTGCCCGACAGTGATTCTGTGCAGGACCTGCGGCCACAGCCAGCTGCAAATCCCGCCGCCGTGCAGACAAACAGATTCACCTGCATCATCCATCGGTTGAGTTATTCGCTACCGGCGGGCACCCTACAGCCCCGCACCACAATCAAGAGCCCGACACCGCCATGCAGATAGACATCATTCTCGAGCCGGATCTGAGCCCGGCGCAGGTCGCCGAACTGGCCGTCGCCGCCGAGAACTACGGCTTTCGCACCCTCTGGCACTCGAATTACCACCAGAACCCGGATGCCTTCGTGAACCTGGTGCCTGCAGCCCTCGCGACGAAGAAGATCCGTCTCGGCATCCTGGCGGTCAGCCCTTACGAGATGCACCCGCTGAAGATCGCCAACGCCACGCAGACGCTGAACGAGATCAGCAACGGGCGCACCATCGTCGCGATCGGCGGCGGCGGTTCGGTGATGGGTGCCATCGGCATGAAGCTCGATCCAAAAGCCAACCGCATGCTGCAGAGCGTGCGCGAAGCGGTGGATATCGTCAGTTCGGTCACCTCCGGCAAGCTGGTGATGAACTATCCCGGCGAAGTGTTCAAGCTCAGTCGGCCGCTGAAAAATAGCTGGGCCAAGGCCGCCCGGCCCGGCATCTTCACCTGCGCCACCGGCCCGAAGATGCTGCACCTGGCCGGCGAGATCGCCGACGGCACGCAGATGAGCGATGTCACGCCGGAGAAGATCGGTCACCACATGGAAGCACTGCGCGCCGGCCTCGCCGCACGCAAAACGCCAGCCGCTGATTTTCGTATCGGCAATTTCTGGGCCTGGCATATCAAGGCCGACCGCGAGAAATCCATGTATGAGGCACGTCGCGAACTGGTGTTTCGCGGCGAATTGCTGCCACCGAAGTACGACATGCTGCCGTACGTAACGCCTGAAGAACGCCAGCTGGTCATCGACAAGTGGCAGAACTTCGCCAAAGCCTTCTGGACCCGTACCGGCAAGATCGAAGACGTGCCCGAATCGATCGTCAACCGGCTGATCGCGGCCTGCTCGTCAGCCGGCGATCTCGGCGACATCGATCTGCAGATCGAGCGCTTCCGCGTGTTCGAAAAGGCCGGTCTCACTGAACTGTCCATTCGCCTGTTCGATGAGCCGATGGCCGGCCTGAAGATCGTCGCGGAGCATGTACTGCCGAAGTTCGAACGGGCCTGAACAAGCTTGAATGCGCATCCACTGCATTTTTGAACCGGACACCCCGGATCGCCTCTGCGATCTGGGGCTGTCTGCCGAGCGCGCCGGTTTCGACTCGGTGTGGCTGCCGAACCTGCTCTCGGCACGCGACCCCTTCCTGGCCCTGTCGAAGCTGGCCTGTGCAGCGCAGACGATCCGCATGGGGCCGGTTGCGATCAGTCCCTTTGAACTGCACCCGCTCAAGATCGCCAACTCGCTGCTGACCCTGCACGAACTGAGTGGCGGCCGCGCCAGCCTGGTGGTCGGCGGTGGCGGCGGCACGCTGATCGGCATGGGCCTGAAGCCCGACCGGCGTGCAACCCATCCGCACATGCTTGGCGGTGTCGCCGAATGCCTGGATTTCCTGCATCAGGCAGCAGCTGGCCAGCCCTTCAGCTTTTCCGGCCGGGTGTTCCAGGTCCACGACTACCGGCCACCCTGGACAGGCGGGACAGCGCCGCGCATCTGGCTGGCGGCCAACGGGCCGCAGATGCTGACGCTGGCGGCACGCAGCGCCGACGGCGTGATGCTCAGCGATATCAGTCTCTCGCAACTTCCCGCGACACTGGACATCTTGCGCACGGGACTCACCGCTGCCGGTCGCCCGATCGCCGGTTACCGCATCTGCAACCTGCTCGCCTGGCATGTGCATGAAGATCGGGAAGTCGCCTATGCCGAAGCACGCCGCAAATTATGGGTGCGCGGTCTGTGGCAACGCGCGCGGCTTTCACCGTACATAGACGCGGCAGACTGCGAGTTGATGGAGAAGGCGCTGCCGGCACTGGCAGCGGCCTACGCGCAAGGCATCGACCCGTCGCCGGCCGTCCCCCGCCGGATCATGGATGCGCTGGCTGACGGACTGACGCTGGTCGGCGACCCTGCCGACCTCGACCGGCTGCTCGCGCGCCTGCTGGCCTTCCGGGACGCCGGCATCACCGATATCGCACTGCGTCTGTATGGCGCACCTGAGGCCAGCATCCGGCTGGTGGCCGAACGGATCGCGCCCTTCCTGTAGGCACCCCGCCGGTCCTGTAGGATCGGGCAGCAAGTACAGAGGGGAACAAGCATGCGCCTGCTGAAGAAACTGCTGATCGGCCTGGCCAGTCTGGCCGTGGTCGCTGGTGTCGGCGGCTATGCCACTTACCGATACATGAACCGCACACCGGCGCAGCTGGTGGCACCGAATTACTACGACTATTACCTCAAGCAGGACACCGTACCGAAAGGCCGGGTCGGCATCTTCATCTCCAGCCTGGTCATGCCGGAAGACTACCGCATCGAGGATTACTTCCTGCTCGCGCAGAAAGCGCGGCAGTACATTCCGTGGCCGATCAACATCCAGTGGATCGCCGACCGCGGCGTACTGCTGCTCGATCCGGCGCGGCCCTACGAGTTTGAACAGTTCGAGCCCGAACGACTGGTCGACGCCTGGGGCCGCGACACCGACCTCGACGGCCTGCCCTACGCCGACAAGCTGCATACGGGAGAGATCGAGTGGGTGCAACCCAATCCACGCCTGCACCTGGATCACGGCTATTTCCTGCTGACAACACGCCAGGAGGGTATGCCCACGGTGTCTGCCAAGCTCGCCACCAAGGCACTCACTTACTACTACGGCATCGGCATCAAGGGCCAAAAGATCCCGCACGAGGCCGGCATGCGCGCAATCGTCGAGCCGGCGATGCAGGAAATACAGAACCGTTACGGGCCCATCGAGTGGCGCTGGGTGACTGCCGACAACTTCG
>JBIJCV010000266.1:0-3451 GCA_044344525.1 Gammaproteobacteria bacterium
GACTTCAGCCAAACCGGCAGACAGTTCACGGTCCGGCAGCGTCTGCAGGGTATCGGTATCAGCGAGCACGCAGAGCGGCTGGTGGAAGGCGCCGATCAGGTTCTTGCCGCCCGGGTGATTGACACCAGTCTTGCCGCCGACCGCCGAATCCACCTGGGCCAGCAGGGTGGTCGGCACCTGCAGGAAATCCACACCGCGCTGATAGATGGCCGCAGCGAAGCCGGCAATGTCGCCCACCACGCCGCCACCCAGCGCAACGACCACCGCATCACGCCCGTAGCGGCCGGCAACCAGCGCATCCAGTACGGCATTCACCGTGGCCATGGTCTTGTGGCGTTCGCCATCCGGCAGGCTGAGGCTGTTGACGCGGCAGCCGCTCAGCAAGCCGCGCAGCGGAGCCAGATAGATCGGACCCACGGTATCGTTGGTCACGATCATGACGTCGCGATGCTTGAGCCAGGGCTCAAGCACCATTGGCTGCGACAGCAGGCCGCTGCCGATCAGTATGGGATAGCTGCGCGGACCGAGGTCTACCGACAGGGTGATCAGCATCGGCTGTGACATCTGTGCATGGTACTCACTGTGAGGAGTGGTCGGCGACGTACTGGCAGATTTCGCTGACCACCGAAGCCACCTTGCGGTTGTCTGTATCGATGACTAGGTGTGCGATTTCCCGGAACTGCGGCTCGCGGACCGTCATCAGGCGGCCAAGGATCTCACGCGGATTGCCGTTCTTGAGCAGGGGCCGTCCCCGCCCGCCCCCCGTGCGCTTGAGCTGCTGATCGACGCCGGTATGCAGATAGACCACCAGCCCCCGTGCATGCAGTCGGGCGCGGCTGTCCGGGTTCTGGGCCGACCCGCCACCGGTGGCCAGCACGATGCCCGGCCGCTGGGTCACCTCATCGATCACCCGGCACTCGCGTTCGCGAAAGCCGGCCTCGCCTTCACGTTCGAAGATGAACGGGATATCAACACCGCTGCGTTCCTCGATGAAGTGGTCGCTGTCGATGAACTCGCGGCCCAGTTCATGCGCCAGCCGTTTGCCGACCGCCGACTTGCCAGAGCCCATCGGGCCGACGAGGAAAATGCTGGTGTCAGGCTGCATTTGAGCAGTGTTTGCGATCGCTGCGATATCGTCAACCGGCGCCCAAAAAGAAACAGGCCGGCTTGCGCCGGCCCGTTGGCAATCAGTAAGAGTCGCTCCGGGGTCAGGGAGGTGCTATCCCGCAATCCAGATCGGTGCCGAATGGGCTGTACTGGTTTGGCGGCGCGTCAGTCTCGCTATCGACGTCGGCTGCCAGCACCTGCAGCGCAAATACGCTGGATCGGCTGAATTCGCTGCCGCCTACCGGTGCGGTAGCGGTGAGCGTCACCTCAACCCACTCCGCGTAGTTCTGTGGGTAGAACACACAGACGCGCGCATTACCCTGGGTGTCGGTCGTTACCGCGGCCGACGCCCCCTGGGCATTGAGGGCTGCACACGGCGCGCTGGCGGATGCCGATGAAGGTACGGCAGCGACCAGCGCGATGTTGCCAGCTTCCATCAAACCATTACCGTTTGTGTCTTCAGTCGCCAAATCCAGTATGCCGTCCTTGTTGGAATCTTCATCTGCACAATATAACGGTGAGCCCGCCGCATAGTTCCAGGCCCCGGGCGGGTCTGCCCAAGCCAGTTCGCCCTTCATGTAACGCTTGGAACGAATGCTCGCCTGGACTGACTGGCCAGCCACCGGTCGGCCCTGCACATCGGTTACGGAAATGCTCCACTCCTTCGCATACCGAGCGGTATCAGGTTCGAAGAGTGTGTTGCCGGTACCGAGAATTATGAAATACGCCTGTCCTGCCACCGTCAATTCGACCATATCGGTAGCCAGCGGCGCCCCCTGCACGGTGGCAGTGATCTCCACACCACCCGCACCAGTGGTACCGCCTGCGGTATAGACGGATTTTGCCAGACCCTGGCTATCGGTAACAGCCGTGCCGGGCGACACGCTGCCGCTGCTGCCGCTGGTGATCTGGAACTCCACTATTTTATTCTTCACAAGATTGTTGGCCAAGTCCCGGACAACAGCGCTCAGTTCACTCTGCTCACCAACGCCCATCGTCAGCCGTGACGCCTGCAAATCAAGAGCGGCGGCAGTAGTGGCAACAAACTCGATGGAACGATTAGTGCTGGTCGCCTCATCATTGGTCGCGGTCAAAACTGCGGCGCCGGAGTTGGCGCCGGTAATCGTCACCGATGCATCACCCGAACCATTGGTGACCGCCGTGGGTGCCGAAAGCGAACCACGGGTGGTCGAAAAAGTGATGGTCTCGCCAACCTGGGGCACACCGGATTTAGTCCAGTTCACGGTGACTGCCTGCGGCACGCCGAGATTGATCTCGGCCGATGCGACTGGTGCGGTGAAAGCGAACGCATCACCGGAAACTGATACCGCCTTGGTCGCAGTCAGGCCAAGGCCACTGACGGTCAGCGTGTCGCTGCCTGCCGTAGTGGCCGTAACGTTGAAAGCCACGTTACCGCTCACATCCGTGGTCAGGGTCGGTGCCGCAATGATATTGCCATTGGCGGAAGTCAGCGCCACGGTCTGGCCGGGGATGCCGGCACTCTTGGAGTCTTTGGCGACGGCTACATAGGCACCTGTATCTCCCGAAGCGAGCGCGTCGGGACCAGTAATGCTGATTGTTGTACCGACCACGCTCACTACCACGCTGCCCCCCGCATCGCCGGCCTGGGCGGTGACGGTAATGGCACGATTGGCGAGATTGGTGCCGTTGGATAACTGGGCGACAGCCATACCCAGACTGTCCGAAGTAGCCTGGGTAACCGCCAGCGAACCCGAGCTTGCACTGAACTGAACGGTTACGCCTTCAAGAACGGCATTGTTGTCGTCCTTGACCTGCGCGGTAATGGTTACTGTAGTGGCCTGGGACTGGTCCGACTGCAACTGCGGCGAAGACGCCAGCACGGTTACCGAGCCAACCATGGCTGTACCACCGCCACCACCACTGATGGTGCCATCACCACCACCGCCACAGGAAACCAGCGCAGCAGATGCCGCGATCACACCCAAAGAAAGCAGTTTCTTCAACACAACAATTCCCTCTCACACATCCGGCGGCCCAAGGCCTCGCGGCAGATGATTCCGTTCAATAAATGTTCGAGCCTTCCTTGAGTATCTTTGGCGTGACAAAGATCAGCAGTTCGGACTTGTTCGAGACTTTGCGCGTAGAGCGGAACAGCACGCCCACGCCGGGGATATCGCCGAGGAACGGTACCTTGCTGACCGACTCGCCTTCTTCCGTCTCGTATACGCCGCCGAGAACCACGGTCTGACCGTTGTTGACCAGCACCTGCGTGATCACCTCGCGCGTATCAATACTCGGTACCGAGCCGCCGCGTTCGTTGGACACCACTGCTCCAACGCTGTCCTTGGTGACCTTGAGATCG
>JBIJCV010000267.1:0-3449 GCA_044344525.1 Gammaproteobacteria bacterium
CTGGCGGCCCGCCGCCGGATCGTCGTTGCTGAACGTGAACGTCTGGCTGCAGACCTGGCTCAGCTGCCAGATGTGATCCGGGTCTGGCCCAGCGACGCCAATTTCCTGCTCGTCGAAACCACCACCGGATCGACACTCACAGCCCGGGCACGGGCCGGGAACATACTGCTGCGTGATTTTGGCTGGGACCCCGGTCTGCCAAACTGTGTACGCATCACCGTCGGCTCACCGGCCGACAACCAGCAACTCCTGAAAGCGTTGAGGTCATGATGGCTGCTGCGGGCAAGATCGCATTCCTCGACCGGGATGGAACCCTGATCATCGAGCCGGCTGACGAGCAGGTGGACCGGCTCGACAAGATCGCGCTCGTGCCAGGGGTCATACCGGCGCTGCTGCGCCTGCGTGACTCGGGCTACGAATTCGCAATGGTCACCAATCAGGACGGACTGGGCACGGCGAGTTTTCCGGAGACCGATTTTCGCCGCGTGCAGGATTTTGTACTCGAGTTGTTCCGTTCACAGGGCATCGCCTTCAGTCATGTATTTATTTGCCCGCATCGGCCGACTGATCGATGTGCATGCCGCAAACCCGATCCGGGCATTCTGGGCGACGCAGCGCAAGCCCCGGCCTTTGATCGCGAGCGCAGCTTCGTCGCCGGTGACCGCGATACCGACATGGAGTTTGCCCGCAACATCGGCGTGCCGGGTTATCGGGTAGACCCGGTTGATCCTGACTCATGGGCGCGTATCGTGCACGCTGTGCTCGACCAACCGCGCACTGCGAGCGTGGTCCGCGAAACACGCGAGACACGCATACAGGTGAGCGTCGATCTGGATGCAGAGCAACCGGTTTCCGTGCATACCGGCATCGGCTTTTTCGATCATATGCTTGAGCAGATCGCCAAACATGGCGGCTTCGCATTGACGCTCAACTGCGAAGGTGATCTGCAGGTTGACGAACACCACACCGTCGAGGACGTGGCACTCGCGCTGGGCGCTGCCCTGCGCAAGGCACTGGGAGACAAGCGTGGCATCTCGCGCTACGGCTTTGTGTTGCCCATGGATGAGGCCTGGGTGCAGGTGGCGCTCGACCTCTCCGGACGTGCCTTTCTGGTCTTCAAGGGAAAGTTTCCCCGGCCGGAAGTCGGACAACTGCCCAGCGAACTGGTACCACACTTTTTCCGCTCGCTGGCCGACAGCCTGGGCGCAAACCTGCACATCACGGTACGCGGCGACAACACGCACCACATGATCGAAGCGTGCTTCAAGGGTCTGGGCCGGACGCTGCGCCAGGCGATTTCACGTACCGGTCAATCGCTGCCCAGCACCAAAGGTACGTTGTGAAATCTGCCTCGCGTGAGGTGGCTATCGTCGATGGCGGTGGCGCGAATATAGCCTCACTGCATCTGGCGCTGCAGCGCCTGGGTTATTCGGCTCAACTCACCAGCGATCCGGCAATCATTCGTGCTGCCTCGCATGTCATTCTGCCCGGCGTCGGTGCAGCGCGATCGGCAATGGAGCACCTGCAGAAGGCGGGCCTGGACTCGCTGATCAGGGAACTGCAGCAACCGGTACTCGGCATCTGTCTGGGCCTGCAACTGCTGTTCGAATCGTCTGAAGAAGACGATGTTGAATGTCTGGGCATCATTCCCGGCAGAATCAGGCGCTTCGCGCCCGCTCCGGAGCGGCCGGTACCACACATGGGCTGGAACCAGATACGGCGCAGGCGTGATTCCCCATTGCTGAACGGCATCCCTGACGACAGTTACTTTTATTTTGTGCACAGCTATGCGGCGGGACTCTCCGACAATACGATCGCCACTGCCGATTACGGCTGGCCATTCACGGCTATCGCGGCACAGGACAACTTCCTCGCCACCCAGTTTCACCCGGAGCGATCGGGGCCGCTCGGTGCCCGTATTCTGGAAAACTTTTTGAGCCGCTACTGAGAGCCGTACATGGAAGTGATACCCGCAATCGATCTGCTGGATGGCCAGTGCGTTCGCCTCTACCAGGGCGACTTCAGCAAGGTCTCCGGTTATACGCAGGATCCGGTCGCACTGGCGGGTACCTATCGCGAAGCGGGCATGCGGCGCCTGCACGTTGTCGATCTGGACGGCGCACGGACCGGCAGCCCGACCAACATGGAACTCATCAAGGCCATGGCCGCTGCCGGCGGGATGGCCGTTCAGGCAGGCGGTGGCATTCGCGACCTGCGCCGCGCACGACAACTGCGCGAGGCCGGCGCCACACGTGTCGTACTCGGCTCCATCGCAGCCGAGAAGCCGGAAACCGCGCTGGCCTGGCTCGGCGAACTGGGCGCTGAACACGTGGTATTCGCCTTTGACGTGCGTGTACCCGATGCCGGCGATCCACTGATCCTGACACGGGGCTGGGTACACGATAGCGGCATCAGCCTGTGGACGCTGCTCGGGCAGTTTCTAGCCAACGGTGGCATTCACTTTCTGTGTACTGATATCGCCTGCGACGGCACGCTGGGTGGCCCCAACCTCGACCTGTATACCGAGTGCTCACTGCGCTTTCCGGAGGCCCAGGTAATCGCTTCAGGTGGAGTCAGTTCACTGGCCGATCTGCATGCCTTGCAACAGACGGGCGTTTCAGCCGTAGTCACCGGCAAGGCGATCCTGGACGGGCGCCTGACACTTGAGGAGATCCGCAAATTCTCGCCCGACGCATAATTCCCTGCCTTGATGTCCGCGACGGACAGGTCGTCAAGGGCGTCCAGTTTCGCGATCACCGTGTGGTGGGCGATATTCTGGAGCTGGCTGCCCGGTATCGCGACGAAGGTGCTGACGAACTGGTCTTCTACGACATCACCGCCAGTCCGGAAGGCCGCAGCGTAGACCGGCAGTGGATCCACCGCGTCGCCGAGGTACTGGATATTCCTTTCTGCGTGGCAGGTGGCATCCGCAGCATCCGGGATGCCGAGGAAGTGCTCAACTTCGGTGCCGACAAGATCTCGATCAACACACCGGCCCTGACTGCCCCCGCACTGATCACTGAACTGGCACGGCGCTTCGGCACGCAGTGCGTGGTCGTGGGAATTGACAGCCGCGAGGAAAACGGCAGCTGGCACGTCTATCAGTTCACGGGCGACCCCGATAAAACCCGCGCCGCAGGTCTGAAAACGGAAGACTGGATCATCGAAGTCCAGCGTCGTGGTGCCGGAGAAATCGTATTGAACTGCATGAATCAGGACGGTGTGCGGCGCGGCTATGATCTCGCCCAGCTGAAAGTCATGCGTGCGGCAGCCACTGTGCCGCTGATTGCTTCCGGTGGCGCCGGTACACCTGAACATTTTCGCGACGTGTTCCGTGACGCTGGTGTCGACGGTGCCCTGGCGGCAAGCGTATTTCACAGCGGCGCGATCAACATCAAGACCCTCAAGACTTACCTGCGTGGCGAAGGCATCGAGGTACGACCATGAGT
>JBIJCV010000268.1:0-3444 GCA_044344525.1 Gammaproteobacteria bacterium
GGTGCTCGCCTGCTGCTGAATCTGGGGCAGGAACTGCTGCTGCATCGTCCGCCCCTGATTCGTGAGTTCCGTGAAGGTCTGCTGGAGCACCGCCGTGCTCATCACCCGCCCCCCCGCGTAGTAACGCTTGGCCAGCTGCCCCAAGGCGTAGGTTGTGGCGAAGGAAAAGGCGGCACCCGTGGCGGTTCGCCCGATGGAGCCGATCATGCCCCCGGCTGCTTTGCCGAGAATCCCGCCCAGCAGCTTGCGACCAATACCCTCCAGATACTGGCCAGTGATACCAACGCCGAGGGTTGCCAGCAGGTCCTTGATGTGGCCCCGGTCCAGCTCGAAGCCGTGGGCCTGGCCGATCCGGTAAACAAGCTTCATCTGCAGGGGAATGATGGCCAGTGACGCCATGGACTGGGGCAACAACTCCAGGGCACCGTTGAGGATCGAGGCATTCAAAATGGTGCGGTCCAGCTCGGCATCGGAGATCCGGGCCGTTGCGGCCAACGGCGCAGCCACAGTCGCGGCCACAGTCGCGGCAAGAGGCGCTGTCGCCATGGCATCAGCCTCGGCAGCCGCCGCGTTCATTGCCGGCTGCCCCAGCCCGAGAGCCGACCCAAGGCTGGCCAAAAACACGTTCTCCGCAGCATTACGCAGGCCGTCCGCATCGCAGACACCAATGGCAATCTCGTACGCCAGCTGGCGCAGCCCCAGGGTGGGCAAGGCCGCTGCGGCTGACGTCACGTCGACCCGCCCCAGGAGCACCTCCTGATAGAGGGCGGCGACATTGAAATCCCCGCCCAGCGACTCGGCAACCCGCCGCACCTCATCCCGCTCCCGATCCTGCTTCTGCTGGTCGGAGAAGGCCGCCAGCATGGCGATGCTCAGCAATGCCTTCATCTCGGTCGGGTTCATCGGGACGTACCTCCGGAAAGATCAAAGGGCGAGACTTGCAGGGATCAGGCGATGGGTCAACTGGAAGGTGCTCCAGGACACTTTCTGTCTCGTGCGTCGTGCTGCACATGCGTTTCGCTCCCTGACAGGGAGTCGGCTATAGTCCCGCGCGATCACTTTACTGACCCATCTGGAGATCAATCCAGTGACGACAGGTACGCCCACCATGTGGGCCTTATTCATTGCATTCGTGATGGTGGCGCTGCTCGTGGACTTCTACGCGATGAAGACCCAGGGCGCGCACCGGATCAGCATGAAGGAAGCGGCCGTCTGGTCCCTGATCTGGGTCGTGGTCTCCTTCGTGTTCGTCGGCTGGCTGTGGTGGTACCTGGGAGGCGCCTCGGGCGAGCCGGTGGCAAACCAGAAATCCCTCGAGTTCATCACGGGCTACCTCGTTGAAAAGGCGCTGGCTGTCGACAACATTTTTGTCTTCCTGATGATCTTCACCTACTTCGCTGTTCCGCCCGAGTACCAGAAGCGCGTGCTGATGATCGGCATCCTGGGCGCCCTCGTGCTCCGGGCAATCCTGATCCTCGTCGGGGCGTGGCTGCTGGCGCGATTCCACTGGCTGCTGTACGTGTTCGGCGCGTTCCTGGTGCTCACCGGCATCAAGATGTGGTGGGCGGCCGGTCAGGAGCCGGATCTCGGCAACAATCCGGCACTGAAGTGGATCAATCGGAAGATGAAAATCGCCAGCCGCTACGACGGTGAGAATTTCTTTACCGTTGAGAACGGGGTCAGGGTGGCCACGCCGCTGTTCGTCGTTATCATCATGATTGGTATCGTCGATGTGATCTTTGCCGTCGACTCCATTCCGGCGATCTTTGCCATCACCACCGATCCCTTCATTGTCCTGACGTCCAACGTGTTCGCCATCCTCGGGCTGCGCGCCATGTACTTCCTGCTGGCCGGCATGCACGAGAAGTTCCACCTGCTGTCCTACGGGCTAGCGCTGGTTCTCGGCTTCATCGGCACAAAGATGTTGCTGATCGATATCTACAAGATCCCCGTCGCCTGGTCCCTGGCCGCGACGGTGACCATTCTCGCGGTGACGATGGTGTTATCGCTATACATCCCACCCTCGGACAAGCCCGCCCGGCCCGGCAAGAGCAGCCTCGCGGGCGCGCCCTCGGCCAGGCTGCGGGCCGCGAAGAAGGACTCTCCGACGAACCCTTAGCGCCTCGCTCGGCCGGTTTCCGCCACAACTATGGTGGGAGGCGTCCATACCATTTACCATTCCGCGTTCACCTTGCGGAAAGCATTCATAGATGAAAAAGGCGACGGTCGACACCCGGAAGCCCTGCGCATGACCCGTTCTGCACGACATGAGCTGCCGGTATGCAATCCGCGCACCGGTCAGCCTGACTACCGTATTCCGGTCGCCGATACCGAAGAGATCGCTGCACTGGCGGCACGGCTGCGGGCGAACCAGGTGGCATGGGCCGCGTCGGGACCGGCGCATCGCGCCGAAGTCATCAAGGCCTGGTCGGCGCGTCTGCTCGCAGCCCCTGGTCCCGTGCTTGATGCGCTGGTCATCGACACGGGGCGGCACCTGCTGGCCTTGCAGGAGATCAATACCCTGCGTGGCATGGTCGCCGGCAATGCCGCACTGGCGACCACGGCGCTGGTCGAGTCGCCCGAGCGTGCATCGATGACACCGGGGATACACGCGCAGACGCAGCTCGTGCCTTATGCCCTGATCGGTGTGATCAGTCCGTGGAACTTTCCCTTCCTGCTGTCCATGCTGGACACGATTCCGGCCCTGCTTGCCGGCTGCGCGGTGATCGTCAAACCCAGCGAGGTGACGCCGCGCTTCATCGCGCCGCTGATGGCGAGTCTGTCTGAATTCCCCGAGCTTGCCGGCGTTTGTGCTTTCATCACCGGTGATGGTTCGACGGGTGCCGCACTGATCCGTGCCGCAGACGGGATCTGTTTCACCGGCAGCGTGGCGACCGGGCGCAAGGTGGCAGCCGCCTGTGCCGAGCAGTTCATTCCGGCCTTTCTCGAGCTCGGCGGCAAGGACCCGGCCATCGTGCTGGCCTCGGCTGATCCGGACCGCGCCGCAGCCACCGTGTTGCGCGCCTCGGTGCAGGCTACAGGACAGGCCTGTCAGTCACTCGAGCGCGTCTACGTGGATGCGCGCATCAGTGACGAATTCATTGCCCGCCTTGTCGCGCATGCCGAGGCGGTGCCGCTCAACTGGCCGGACAGCCGGAAAGGGCAGGTCGGCCCGCTGATCTTTTCCCGTCAGGCAGAGATCATCGCCGCACAATTGGCCGATGCGGTCGAGAAGGGCGCGCGCATCGAAACCGGCGGCGTGATCGAACGGCATGGCGGCGGCTACTGGCTGCGGCCGACTGTCGTTACCGGCGTCAATCACACGATGACGCTGATGACCGAGGAGACCTTTGGTCCGGTGCTGCCGGTGATGAGTTTTCGCGAGATCAGCGAAGCGGTGCAGCTTGCCAATGATTCGGTCTACGGATTGTCAGCAGCGGTGTT
>JBIJCV010000269.1:0-3441 GCA_044344525.1 Gammaproteobacteria bacterium
CAGCGTGGTCCAGTCCCAGCACATGAAAGACCAGCGCCGCTGCCTCATCGCGCGCGTTCTCAGTGCCGTGTCCGAAGCAGACGGCACTGCGCTCCAGCGCCCGGGTACAGCGGGCAATCAGATCGGCAACGCTGTGTCCCTCGGCGCTGTCTCCACCGATATTCCTGCCTGCCATCGCTTCCTGAACCATCAGCACCCGAATCGGCCGTATAGAATACGCTGGTGCCAGACAGGACCGGAACCGGGACCACCATGCTGCAGGGTCTGACCGACCAACTTTTCGTGCTGTTCCAGCGCCTGCTGCCGGAGCGACTGCTCGGGCGTGGCGTTTACTGGCTGGCGCGTCGGCGCACGCCCTGGCTGCGTACCCTGCTGATCCGCAGCTTCGTCCGCTTCTACAAGATCGACCTCAGCGAAATCGAGCACCCGGAGCCGGCGGCCTGGGAACATGCCAACGCTTTTTTTACCCGCGCATTGCGGCCCGGTGCCCGCCCCATCCCTGCCGGTGCGGACACGGTCGTCAGCCCGGCCGACGGCATCATCGAGGCACTCGGTTACGCCACCGGCGATCACCTGATACAGGCCAAACGCTTCCGATACCGGCTGGCCGACTTTCTGGCCACCAATGATGCAACCGTCACCGACCTGCACGATGGTGCGACGCTGACAATCTACCTGGCGCCGCACAACTATCACCGGGTACACATGCCGCTGGCTGGCCGGATACGCGAAATGGTCTACGTGCCCGGGCGACGCTGGGCGGTGAACCGGCGTACTGCGCGCGCGGTACCCGGCCTGTTCGCGGCCAACGAGCGGGTGATCCTGTGGTGCGAGAATCCAGCCGGCCGCTTCGCCGTGGTGCTGGTAGGCGCGATGAATGTTGCGAGTATTTCCCTGGCCTGGATGGGGGAAGTTCTGCCGGGGAAGGAAGTGACCCGCATCCGCTATCCCGCCAATCTGCCGGAGCTCGCGATTCCTGCCGGCGGCCTGCTTGGGCAGTTCAACCTCGGTTCGACAGTCGTTGTTGTGGCTGAGCACAAGCTCATCGACTGGAATACCGGCCTTGCAGCCGGGCGCAGCGTACGGATGGGCGAAGCGCTGGGCCGGGCCCGGTCCGGCTGAGTCAGACATGGACTGGCAACCGTCGGCCAGCATCGAGACACTGGTACAGCGTGCGCGCCTGCTCGGTACCGCGAGGAACTTCTTCACCACCCGGGGCCTGCTCGAGGTCGAAACACCTGCACTGATTGCGCATGCGGTCAGCGATCCGCACTTGTGCAACGTTGCCACCCATCTCGCCGATGGCCGCAAGCTCTGGCTGCACACCTCACCCGAATACCATATGAAGCGACTGCTGGCCGCCGGTGCTCCGGACATCTGGCAGCTGGCCAAGGTATTTCGTGACGGCGAGGCCGGTCGCCGCCACGAGCCGGAGTTCACGCTGATCGAGTGGTACCGCCACGACTACACGCTACGGGCATTGGCCGACGAGAGCTGTGAGCTGATTGCAGCGCTGGCCGGCGCTGTGGGCAGAACCCTGGCAGCACCGGTATTCCTCAGCTATCGCGAACTTTTTCTCTCTGCAGTCGGCATCGATCCCCTGACTGCCGATGCGGCCATGCTGCGCAACTGTGCGCGCAAACTGCTGGGTAGCGGTCTCGGAACGGACCTTCAGAGCGGGCTTGGCGAGGATGTGGATGCCTGGCTGGATCTGCTGATGAGCCATGTCGTGAGTGCGCATCTGGCCAGCATGGAAGTCGCGGTGGTCAGCGGTTATCCGGCCAGCCAGGCGGCGCTCGCCCGCATCGACCCGCACGATGAGCGCGTTGCCGAACGCTTCGAGGTGTTCTGCTCCGGGCTGGAAATTGCCAATGGCTATCGCGAACTCTGCGCTCCGGAAGAACAGGCGCGTCGCTTCGGTGCAGATCGGGCCACACGCGCCCGCCTGGGACGGCCCGACGTGGTGCCCGACCCTGCACTGCTGGCCGCACTTGAAGCGGGATTGCCGGACTGTGCCGGTATTGCGCTGGGCTTTGACCGGGTGGTGATGTTTTTGCTGGGCCTGCCAGACATCCGGTCGGGGATCAGTTTCCCGACCGGTAGCTGAATATCGGGTAGCAAATCGGCCAGCGATCCGGGCTTATTTCACCCGCGAAGCGTACTCGCTTGAACGGGTATCTACGCGGATGACTTCGCCTTCATTGATGAAGAGCGGAACCTTCACCACTGCGCCGGTCTCGAGACGCGCCGGCTTCATGCCGCCGGTCGCGGTATCACCACGCACACCTGGATCAGTTTCAACGATCTTCAGTTCAACGAACATCGGCGGAACGACAGTCAGCGGCACGCCATTCCACAGCGTGACCGTGCAGGTGTCCTGCTCGCGCAACCACTGCTTGGCATCAGCGACAGCGCTGTCGGAAGCCGGGATCTGCTCGAAGGTTTCCGGATCCATGAAGTACCACATCTCGCCATCGGCATAGAGGTACTGCATCGGACAGTCCACGACGTCAGCTGACTCGATGGAATCGCTGTTGCGGAAGGTCTTTTCCACCACCCGTCCGGTACGCAGATTGCGTATCCGGATGCGGTTGAAGGCCTGGCCCTTGCCGGGCTTGACGAATTCGTTGTCGACCACGGCGCAAGGATCTCCATCGATCAGAATCTTGCTGCCGCCCCGCAGATCACTCGCGCTGTAATTAGCCATACAAGCCCATTCGGTTACTTGGCCGGGTATTCTAGCCGTAGTACTGCGCCGAGGGCAGACCCCCGGCAGCAGATGGGCCGACAATGCACGCAACACTTCATCACACGACAGACAGAGCGCCATGGCAGGCTGAACTTGGCCGCGCCTATGCGCGCCTTGGCGATCTGCTGGCAGCCCTTGGCCTGACGCCGGAGGCTTGTGGCGTGTCTGCCGATGCCGCGGCAGCCTTTCCGTTGCGCGTCCCGCGCGGCTTCGTCGCCCGCATGCGCTACGGGGACCCGCATGATCCGCTGCTGCGGCAGGTGCTGCCAGTCGCTGCCGAGAATGTCATCCTGCCGGGCTATGCCGTCGATCCGGTCGGTGACCTGGATAGCGTACGGGCGCCGGGACTGCTGCAGAAATATGCCGGCCGCGCCCTGCTGATCACCACCGGCGCCTGTGCCGTGCACTGTCGCTACTGTTTCCGGCGGGCCTTCCCCTACGCCGGGCACAGCGCGACACCCGGCGTATTGGCTGCCGCGATGGCCACGATTGCTGCCGATGACAGCCTGCATGAAATCATCCTGAGCGGCGGCGATCCGCTGGCTCTCGGCAATGTCCGGCTGGCTGAAATCCTGCATGCGCTGGCCGGCATTTCGCACATCAGCCGCATCCGCCTGCATACGCGGGTACCCGTGGTACTGCCGGAGCGGGTTGATGATGTGCTGCTCGACCTGCTGCACAACCTTGGCAAG
>JBIJCV010000270.1:0-3439 GCA_044344525.1 Gammaproteobacteria bacterium
GCCGGTCGTTGCTGCAGATGCTTCGATCACCGCAACCGGGCGTCTGCTGGCCTGCGTTTATTGCCGTACAGCACACGGCTATACCGGACAGATTCCGCGCGAGGCCATGTGCACGGCCTGCGGCAGCCCGCTGCAGCCGGCTTCCCGCCAGCGTACGGAAACCATCGGCAAACGTGCGAGCAGTCGTCTGGCCCGACGTTACCCCCTCAATTTCTGCCATGGCTGGCCGCTGCAGGGGCCGTTCAGTGGCGAAACGCGCGACATCTCACTCGGTGGCCTGCAGTTTGTCACCGTCGGTGCAGTGGTTCCGTCCCAGTTGCTCAAGGTCGTCTGCGATCCGCTCAGTGCGGTGGTGCGCGTGGTCGCCTGTAGCGCCGCGGATGATCCGGAGTTCCGCTGGCTGGTCCGTGCCGAGTACCTGACGGTGTACTTCCGTCGCGCGCGCGGGGCCTTCCTGTCGGAAAAAGCCTGAGCCCGCCTCTGTAGGAGCGGCTTTAGCCGCGATCCCTCACGGTAGGAGCGGCTTTAGCCGCGATATTTTTGTCGCAGGAAGATCGCGGCTGAAGCCGCTCCTACGGCCGCGCCTGCGGCGGTGCTGCTTCCATGGCCTGCAGTGCATTCAGCATGGCGGTGACCACGATGTCCTGTTGTGCTTCGCGCGAGATCTTTGGTGTCCACTGCTCTTTGTAGCCACCGCCGTCAAAGGATCCAAAATACATGTGGATCCCGCCAGGCACCGGTATCCAGGTGCTGGACAGCGGGAACAGATGACGCATCTCTTCGAACTTCTCGGGGGCAGCGCCCTCCAGCGTCGCACGGTGGATGTGCCAGACCGGCAGGGTTGAGTCAGCGAGGCTGTCCTGTTCGGGTGGGTACGAATCCCAGATGATCAGTCCGGCCAGCTCCTGCTGGTGATGGAATGCGTAGTAGCCGGCCATCGCACCGCCCATCGAGTGGCCGGCAATGACCCAGCGTTTGATCTCCGGGTAGGCGGCCCGCACCTCGTCCGCGCGGTTGGGCGCAAAGATCGCAAAATTGCGCGGCATCGGCACATCTACCACGAAGTAGCCGCGGTCTGCCACGCGCCGGAATACCGGTGCATAGCCGCGGCTGTCACAGTTTGCGCCGGGATAGAAAATGACGCCCAGTCGCGTCTCCCCCGTCGTCGGCCTGAAGGTGATGAACTTGCCGTCTTCGACAGTGACGCGGTCATCGGATTGCATCGCTGCCAGTGCTGCGTCGGTCGGCTTGGCCAGCGACATCTCACCCCAGGCGTAAAAGCCACCCGTCAGTAGCACCAGCAGCAGCAAGATTGCGCCCGCGCTGTACTTGAGAAATTTCTTCATTCCTGCGTGCTCCAGTCCGATATTCGAGTCGGCCAAGACTAGCACCGCGCCTCACTGCTTACTGACCTCTTTCACTGCATTTGCAGCGCGGGCGCCTAAACCGGATGAATCGTCCGGTTATCAGCATCGCTGTGCCTGGTGTCCGGCTGTTCATATAGGCCTCCGTCAGCCATGCCCATTTGCCGGAGAAAAACATGCAGTACGCCGTCGCAAGTTTCTGGCCCGCCACTCAGACAGTCGCATCGACCGGGGTGTTACGAGCACCTCTATCACGCGCCCTGGGATTACTGGCCGCGTTGCTGCTCAGCCAGGTGGCTGGTGCCGCCGCAATCGGCCGGATCGCGGCTGAGTCGGGCGTCGATCCGGCGGGGGCAGCAACCTGGTCGGTACCCATCAATGTAACGGCGGGTCGCGGCGGGCTGCGTCCCGCCGTCAGCCTGCGCTACAACAGCCATGATGGCGATGGTCTGGCCGGAGCCGGCATGACGCTTGCCGGCCTGTCGAAGATCAGTCGTTGTGCCCAGAGCATCGCCCTCGATGGCCGGATGCAGGGCGTACGTTTCAGTCGTGATGATCGATATTGTCTCGATGGGCAGCCGCTGGTGCTGCTATCCGGCGTCTATGGCGCCGACGGCGCCGAGTACCGCACCGAGATCAATAACCTGCAGCGTGTCGTGTCGCGCGGCCAGCAGGGTACCGGTCCCGTCTCATTCGAGGTGCAGCACCCGGACGGACTCACCTGGCGATATGGCAGCGATGCGGATTCGCGGATCGAAGCTGTGGGCGTGGGCAGCGAGGTTAGCGAGTGGACGATCAATCAGGTCAGCGACAAGTTCGGCAACCAGATGCTGTTTACCTACAACGACGATCAGACGAGCGGCGAAGCGGTTCCCACCGAGATTCGCTGGACTGCCGATTCAAGCGGTGCAGGTGCCCGGTTTCGTCTGGTCTTTGTATATGAGTCGCGTCAGGCCATGCAGCAGCGTGCGGGCTACACCTGGGGCTCCCGCTGGCAGCGGTCTGTGCGATTGCAGGCCATCCGCTATGAATACGATGCCGGCTCGGGCTTTGCCCTGGTGCACAGCTGGTC
The DNA here is from genome assembly GCA_044344525.1 of Gammaproteobacteria bacterium. Taxonomy (GTDB): domain Bacteria; phylum Pseudomonadota; class Gammaproteobacteria; order Steroidobacterales; genus SHZI01. The sequence goes on from JBIJCV010000270.1 coordinate 2,437, forward strand.
GCTGAGCTACGCAGCGCCGAACGGCAGCCAGCGCAGTCAGCTGAACAGCGTTCGTCAGTGTGGCCCGACCGAGTGTCTGCCGGATACCGTGCTGGGCTGGCAGAACACCCCGATGAGCTACCAGCCCGCTGCGCTGGGTGCCACTGATGCGCTGGCCACGGAGGCGCTGTTTGCTGACCATGATGGGGATGGTGATATGGATCTTCATGTCCCCACAGCTGTCGGCAGCAGTCGCCAGTGGCGTGTGCGACTGGCCACCAGCGGCGCTTCCAACCCCTATGTCGGTACGCCGATCAGCACGACGGTACCTGCCGTTGGTCCGGCCTACCTTCTGGAGTACGACGGCGATGGCCGGCGTGATCTGATTGCCGCTGGCCCTTCAGGCTCTGCTTATTGGCATGTCTATCGCTCGACTGGCGCCGGTTTCGCGGCAGGTATCAACACCGGTATATCGACAACCGTGGCACCCACGCTGCTGGTGCTGGATATGGATGGCGACGGGCTCAGCGAGCTGGGCTATTTCAAGGACAACGCACTCTACTATCGTGCCAATACCGGGTCCGCTTTTGGGCCGGAACGGGCTACCAGCGTGGTTCAGTCTTCCGGTTCCAACCTGGCTGCACTGGATACGGCTGCGGTAGATGCCGGTCCTGATTTTGATGGCGACGGCAGGCGTGATTTGCTGGTTACGCGCAAAACGCTCAACGCATATGTTCTGGGCGCGGCACAGGTATACCTTTCCACCGGCGCTGATTTTCAGCCCATGGGCCCGGCATTTGAGTTGCCCTTGCCGATCAATACCGAGTGTTTCAGCCTCGACGTAAATGGCGATGGCCTCACGGACGTGGCGTACCGGGATGTTCTGCAACGCTGGTATGTTCGGCTCAGCAAGGGAAACTCGTGGTCTGCGCTGGAGACGGTCGGGGTGTCCTCGATTGCCGGCAAGCAGTTGCGCATAGCCGATATCGATAACGACGGTCGTGACGATCTGATCAGTCAGCTG
>JBIJCV010000271.1:0-3416 GCA_044344525.1 Gammaproteobacteria bacterium
AAGCTGCAGGCGCTGGGTGCGGGCGCGCGGTTGATGCGCGCCCGGCATCCGGGGTAGTAGCTGACTCAGCGCACTGCGGCGCCAAAGCGCATGAGCACGTTGAGTCCAAAGGTCCGCTCGCGCGGGTATGTCACGGTGTAGCGCAGCGGCACGAACTCATCGAAGTCGGGCTTGTCCCCTTGCGAAACGTACGGTGGATACTGGTTGTCGGTATTGGCCCAGTAGATGTCACGGAAAGCGGCGACGGGATTGCCGTCATCAAAGAGGTTACGCGTCCAGAACTCGACGGTGTACTGGCCATTTCTTATACCGAGACGCGTGTTCACGTAGGTGTGTTCGGGCAACCAGCTCTCATTGTCGTTACCCACGTAAACAGAACTCTGGTAGTTCACGTCGGTACCGGCATACCACTCCCAGTCCTCGATCAGGACGTGCTGGTAGTCGAGCGAAGCGCTGGCCAGCCACTCCGGCTGCCGCAGCAGCTTGTTGCCCGATACATCGCCATCGGGCGCAAATGTCGGGAATACTTCAAAGACATCCTGTGATGCGCTATCGAGTTCTGCGTCGGCCCAGCCGAGGGTAAAGCGCCCGGTCAGGTTTTCCGTGAATCCGGCATTCGCTTCAAGCTCAAAACCCCAGACGTCGGCATCACCCGCATTCACATTCAGTCCGACCGGCTGCTCCAGCGTCAGGCCGTTTTCCGGATTCGTTTCCGTGAGCTGCCGCAGTACGATCTTCTTCCAGTCGTTGTAGAACACGGCTGTACTGATGGTGAGCCGACCGTCGAAGGCAGCCCCCTTCAGACCCAGTTCATACGCCATCAGTTCTTCCGGATCAAAAGTGCTATTGATCACCACGGTCTCGACATCACCGCCGGGCACGATCTGGTTGCCGGAGGCGAGTTGCAGGCCACCCGGCTTCTCGCCATAGGCGATCGAACCATAAACCATCCAGTCCGTATTGATCTTGAAGTCCAGGCCGATACGGCCCGTCACCGACTCGAAACGCGCCGTACCATGACCGCTGCACTGCCCGGGTGTGCCCGGTCTCACCGGCCCTTCAAGACTGGTGAACTGGCAGTCGGCACCAAACAGCGATACTGCGGCGGTCTGCCGGAGATCGTATTTGTCGTCGCCCGTCAGGGAAAGCAGATTATCCGGATACACGCATCCGCCGAGCACACCGCTGGTGGTCGCCGAGGTGTAGCACTTGTTGTAGCGGAGATTATTGATTTCCTGTGCTTCCTGCGAATAACGCAACTCGGCACGGCCGATCAGTTGATCGGTGATATCGAAATCCATGCCGGTAAACAGTGCCCAGCCCTCGGTATCATCATCCGAAACCTTGCGGCCCAGCGGATCGAGGCCACCATCCGGCGTAAAGGTTTCATAGAAAATTGCCGTACCAACGGCGAGATTGCCGTCGAAAGGCGGGAAAGCGATCGCCCCGCCATCGGGCAGGACCTGATTGGTGGCAATGGTGCCGCCGGGATAAGCCGTTTCATCAACCTGATACCAGTAGCCACCCGCGGTATAGCGGAAGGACTGGTCCTGCGAACTGGTGAAGCGCAGTTCCTGGCTCCACTCTTCTGACTCCGCACCCAGTTCGCGGTCATAGATCCCGGTAAACAGATTGTTGTCTGCCGGTTCATTGCAACTGTTGGGAACACCCGGCGTATAAGCCGCACCTGCGCAATACAGGAACCGGGTGTTTTCACCCAGACTGCGCGAGAAATCCGATACCGAGCTCTGCTTCACTTTCGAATACCCGGTCAATGCCGACAGGGTTCCTGTCTCCTGCAGATCCCATACGACCCGCAGGTTGGCCCGATCCAGTTCACGATCCTCGCCGGTGGCCTGCGCAACCTTGGGAATGGCATCGCTGCCATTAAGCCCGGGAACAGACTCTATGTTTTTTGGTACCTCGCCGCAGAAATTCTGCAGCCTCTCCGTGCCGTTGTTGTCGTTGACGCGATCTTCGCAATTGGTCGGCAGGGCGACCGACGCAGATTCGTCGATATCATCGTTCGACTTGTAGTAACTCAGGTTGACTTCCCAGTCATCTGCCGGCAACCACAGCAGAGCGCTCTGAAAACTGCGGAACCGGTAACCGCCGATATCATTCTGGGGCGCCAGGGAATTTTCGTAGGAGCCATCCCAGTCGTCGTAGAGCATGCCAATCCGGCCGCGCAGATTCTCACCGAGAATCGGGCCACTCATGCCTCCCTGCAACCTGATCTTGCCCTCGTTGCCCACCTCGAGGGCGGTCTTGGCCTCGAATTCCTCACTCGGCGCCTTGGTGACGTAGTTGATTGCACCGCTGAATGCATTGCGGCCATACAGCGCGCTCTGTGGACCCTTGACCACCTCGATGCGTTCGATGTCGAGCTGGCTGAAGTTAAGGCCTTCACGACCAGAGATGTAGACACCATCGACAAACACGGCGGCGTTATTCTGGCCAAAAATATCCGTCGGGGCGATGCCACGAATAACCGGCACCGGCAGGTTTTCTCCAAAGGCGTTGAAGAACGACAGACCCGGCGTCAGCGCTGCGACATCAGCGAGATTGCTGATGCCCTTGGTCTCGATGGTATTTGAATCGAAGGCGGTGATCGCCAGCGGCACCTCCTGCAGGTTCTCCTCCACTTTTCGCGCCGTGACCACGATCTCCTGGATGGCGGCAGCGTTCCGTTCCTTTGGCGGTAACGGTTCATCGCTGGCCTGTCCCCAGACACTGAAGCTGCCGCCGAGCAAGGCGACGAACAACGCGAGGCTGCCGCCTGCACGCCGCCGCAAACTGCGCAACCCGCTCGCACCGAGCAGCAGCAACAGACTCCACAGATCCAGTGATCCACCACCGCCAACCTCTGGCCGCTCGGTGACCTTGATGCTGACGGAACCTGTCACGGCATCGCCATCGGCATCGGTCAGGGTGATAGCGCAGTTGTCATTACCGACGAAATCAGCACTGGCCGGCGTATAGACGATCTTGCCCGTCGCATCGCCGGGGCTGACAACACAGGAACCCTGGGTGGCCTGGGTCGTGACGACCAGCGTGTGCTCAGCGGCTGTGCCATTGCCCAGCGTGATACCCGGTTCCAGGGGCACGGACACCTTGCCCTGACCCGTCACGATGTAACTGCTGGTGATGGTCGGGCTGGCGACGTCGGCCAGCACGGTCAACACGCCGGAGTCATTGTCCCCATCGCGATCAGTGATCGTATAAGTGACGCTGTCCGAACCGCTGACGAAGGTCGGATCCGTGACCGTGTAGGTGATGGTGCTGCCGGATACCGTCGTGGTACCGCGTCCACCCTGGACAGTGATCGATACTACCGAAGGCGTATCACCAAGGTTGGCACCAGGTACGGTGTATATCCCGGTCTGACCGACCGGTGTCGCACCTGCGGTATCTAT
>JBIJCV010000272.1:0-3387 GCA_044344525.1 Gammaproteobacteria bacterium
GGGGCCTCAAGGGCGCGCCCGTGGAACTCGTGCGGGCGAAGACCTCGGACCTCCTGGTGCCGGCCTCGGCCGAGATCATCATCGAGGGGGAAGTGCTGCCGGGCGAGATGGCGCCGGAAGGGCCCTTCGGCGAGTCGGCCGGCTACATGAGCGACGTGGAGTTGAAGCCCGTGGCGCGCATCACGGCCATCACCCACCGGCGGGATGCCATCTACTACGGGCTGGCCAGCCAGAAGCCGCCGTCCGAGAGCACCACGTTGCAGAGCCTCTCCAATGCCGGCCTGATCCTGAAGACCCTGCGCCACGACCACGGGGAGACCACCGTCCGGGACTGCTGGATCGACCTCATGTTCGGCGGCGGGGCGGCGCACATCGTGATCAGCATGCGGCCCACTCGCCCCGGCCATGCGAAGGAGGTCGGGCGGCTGATAGCCCGCACGACTTCACTGAAGCGCATCACGGTGGTGGACGAGGACATCGATATCCGTGACCGCACCGACCTGGACTGGGTCATGAGCTCCCACTTCGACCCGGCGCGGGATACGGAGATCCTCACCGGATTCCCGGCCAGCATGGACCATGCCGTGACCCCGGACGCCCAGGGCCGGAAGCTCGGCAGCAAGCTGGTGATCGATGCCACGCGGAGCCTCGACACGGGCCCCTTCTCGCTGCCGGCGGCGGACCTGATGGAGCGCGCGCTGGGCACCTGGCGTGCGGCCGGCTGGCCCGAATTCAACCCGCCGGAACGCCTCCGCCGTCGCCTGTATTGACCCACCAGTTTCAAGGAGAACTGACCCGCCCATCGGGTCCCCCGTTGACGTGAGAGCAACTCCGCGAATCAGCCACCCGGGTCAGTTTTCGATGAAAAGTACCCCGCCAAGTGGGTCAATGTTGGATGGACGTCAACAGTATGTGGACATACGTTCACTATATCGCGCCGCGGTGATTGCTCAACCATGGCCACCGTTTCAGTGATGGCCGGGCAAAGACCTGACAGCGGGCAATTGGCTAGGCCGTCAGGGTATAGATGAGGCTTACGCCGAGGCCGGTTGACACCAGCGGAGGCAGGCGCCGCAGGGCGATGGCAGATCGTTCCGACGGGCTCAGCCGCTGCCAGTCGCGACGCTGCTTCTGCAGCTTCGCTTCTGCGCTGCGCTACCACGTCACGGCGTTGGTTACGCCAAGGATACGGTGGGTGTCCACACGCTTGCCCCGGCCTCGTTCTGCCAAGTGGCGCCGTGATTATGGCGCCAGCGCCCGATCACCCACAAAAGGATTGCCCTGCCGTTCCTGCCCGAAGGTCGAGGTGGGTCCATGGCCCGGCACAAAGGTCACGGCGTTGCCGAGTGGCCAGAGTCTGCCGGTGATCGATGCGATCAGTGTGGCGTGGTCGCCGCCGGGAAAATCTGTCCGGCCGATGGAGCCGGCGAACAGCACGTCGCCGACAAAGCAGATCTGCGCTGATTGGCTGAAGAACACCACATGCCCCGGTGTGTGGCCAGGGCAGTGCAGGACCTCAAGCGTTTCCTGGCCCACCTGCACCTGATCACCCTGCTGCAGCCAGCGATCCGGCTCGAACGTATCCACTTGCGCGAAGCCGAAATTGCGGGCCTGCGCTGGTAACTGCTCGATCCAGTAGCGGTCGCCTTCATGTGGGCCTTCGATCGGCAGACTGAAGCGTCTGGCGAGCTCTGCGGTGGCACCGGCATGATCGATGTGGGCGTGGGTCAGCAGGATCTTGGTCAGCTGTACAGCGTGTTCCTGCACGCCGGCAAGGATTTCGTCCAGATCGCCGCCCGGATCGACGACCGCACCCTGCAGGGTTTCCGTACACCAGATGACCGAGCAGTTCTGCTGAAAAGCGGTAACCGGGACGATGAGTACCTGCAGGCTCATGGCCGCTTCGCCAAACCGCCTGGCTGATCCGCCCGCGGCCTGGTCAGGATCGGTGCGTAGTGCCAGAGGAACAGAATGAAGGCCGCTATCCAGAGCAGACCGGAGCAGGTGTGAACATGGGCGCTGCTGAAATATGTACTCAGTGGACCGAACGCTCTGACGACAGCGGCAACTCCGAGCACTACATAGGCCAGCTGGATGATGCGCGCCGCGTGCAGTGGTCGGCCGGTATGTCCCAGCGCCACGCGCGTCATCATGCCGAGCACGATGCCACCGATGCCGCCGATGGTCAGCGCATGCAGTGCAGCGGTTTCCGGCAGTGGAATACCCAGTGGGACCGCGCCGAGCAGCATGAAGCCGATGCCCAGCCAGGCGTAGGCCACATGCAGAACCAGCAGCAACGGTTCAGCTGTGGTTGCCAGTCCGCGCCAGCCGGCCAGCCGCAGCAGGTGGGCGAGGCCGGTGCTCATGCACAGCGCAGCCGTGATGATGTTGTCCGGCATGAGCGCCTGACTGATACCCGCAGCAGCGGTCAGCGGCACGATGCAGGCTTCCAGCCAGGTTCTCGTGCGTGGCAGCTGCGCGCTGCCGTGCATGCGCAACCAGGCGCCGGTAAAGCCTGGAATCACACGGCCACCGATGATTGTCACCAGCACGGCGAGCAGGTAGACGAACAGGCGGGTCACGATGCGCTGTACGTCGGCCGCTGCCTCCTCACCCAACACGCCCAGAGCAGCTGCATGGTAGAGCAGGGTGAACAGCGACAGCATCCAGGCAATCGCCAGCACGCCGTAGTTGCGTTGGTTGCGCGCACCGTAGATCTCGCGCGTGGCGAGAATGCCCAGAAAAACCGGAAACAGCAGGTCAAGCAGCAGTATTGCAGTCGCGGGCAACAGTCCACTGAACAGCATGGCCGCCCGGCCGCACAGCCAGCTGAGTACCAGACCGGCAAGCAACGGGCCGCGCACCGGCGGCCGACCGGTCCAGTTGGCCACTGCCGTCAGCATGAATCCGGCCACCACCGCACCGCCAAACCCCAGCCCCATCTCGTGTGCATGCCATAACGTGGACAGGTTGCCGTCAGCCGGCCAGGGTTGGCCATTGATCACCAGCAGCCACTGGGCCATGCCCAGTACGGCAAAAGTGCCGGCCAGCAGGAAGAAGGGCCGGAATGCATAGCTGAACACGGGGCTTGAGCGGAACATGGCCTATTGTCGCGTGCCCTGCCGGAATTGCCAAAGTAAACTCGTGTCACGATTGCAGCCGTGAGATCGCGTGTTGGCCTCAAGCCGGGCTGCGCGGCGCCGATAGCCTTCTGTGGGAATCCGGCCAGACAGTGGCCTTCAGCGGTTTTGGGGAGTGGCTATGCAACTCGGAATGATCGGTCTGGGTCGGATGGGGGCCAACATGGTGCGCCGGCTCATGCAGCGCGGCCATGAATGTGTGGTGTTCGATGCCAATGCCGATGCCGTCCAGGCGCTGACTGCAGCT
>JBIJCV010000273.1:0-3373 GCA_044344525.1 Gammaproteobacteria bacterium
GCCACCCCAGGTATCAAAGTACAGCAACTCACCTTCGAGCACCGGAATGCGATCGCACTTGGAAGGCAGCAGCACCTTCTTGCCATTGTTGCGAATCAGCGTCTTGCGGCTGCGGGCTCCCGGCAGACCACCGGTGACGCCCCACGGATAGGTCAGCCAGCGATCATCGTGGATCGAGATCTGGCCGTCCTCGAGGAACCGGTAGGCAACGCGCAGCGCATTGCCGCCACGATGCAGGCCGGCACCACCGCTATCCGTGATGGTCTCATAGGCCTCAATGCGCAACGGGAAATAGCTTTCCAGAAACTCGTTGGGGACGTTGGTGAAGCTTGGCCACAGCGAGTGCCCGTCCGGGCCATCACCGGAAGGCTTGCCCGGAACACCACCAAAACCGATGGAGAACAGCTGATACCACTCGCCACTCTTCCGGTAACCCGAATACATGAGGTGCGGGCTGTCGGAAAAACCGGCTGCGCACAGGAAGTCGGGATTACCCTGCCCGAGCAGGCCGCCGAGAATATCGAAGATACGGCCCAAGGCGTGCGTACGACACGACAGTGCGGCGGGCGCCCGCGGCTTGAGCAGCGTCCCCTCCGGAATCCGCACTTCCATCAGGTCGTAGAAACCGTCGTTGAACATGATCTGCGGGTCAAAGACCATGATCATGTACACGCCGCAGAACATCTTGAACATCTCTTCGTTGAGAAGGAAGTTCACGGAACCGGTCGACTGCGGATCCGTGCCTTCAAAGTCGAAGATGACCTTGCCGCCTTCACGCCACATCGCACACTTGATCTTGTAGGGACCCATGCCCATGCCGTCGTCGCACAGGTAGTCTTCGAAGTACTGCCGCTTGGTCGGTACGGTTTCCTTGATCAGCCGGGCCATGGCGCGCTTGTTGCGATCGAGCAGTTCTTCGAGCGCCGAATAGAGCAGGTCGTCACTGAAACGATTGGCGATCTCTATGACACGCTTCTCGGCCGTGCGGATCGCGGCCACGATGGCGTGGAAGTCGCTGCGGTTCCACTGCGGCATGCGGCAGTTGTGCAGTATCAGGTTGAGGAGATCATCCTGGAGCACGTCCTTCTTGTAGATCTTCATCGGCGGAACGCGAATGCCTTCCTCGAAGATCGATTGTGCATCGGTGGGCATGCTGCCCGGCACCTTGCCGCCGATATCGGTCATGTGGCCGAACATCGCCGCATAGGCCAGCAGTCGTCCATCCTTGAAGATCGGCCGCAGCAGCAGCCAGTCATTCGAGTGGCTGACCGCACCATTGCAGGTGTAGGGATCCGTCGTGAGGAACATGTCGCCCTCTTCGATGGTTCCGTCATACGCGGCCTTGAAGCCATAGATGAAGCTGCCGAACTGGCCGACGACCATCTTGCCGTCGACGTTGGCGATCATCGGGAATTCGTCATGCTGCTCGCGAATACCTGGCGACATGGCGGTGCGGAACAGTACGGCATCCATCTCCCAGCGTGCGTTCAGCATGCTGTTCTCGATGATATCGAGCGAAATCGGATCGACGTCCACTCGCTTGAACGGCCGTGGCTTGGTTTCAACAATTCTGGCTGGCATCTGGTTTGCTCCTGCGCTCTGGACTGACTGGGGCTGAAGGTTGATCAGGCGGCGGGGGTGATGAGGATGTTGCCCCAGTCATCCACCCTGCCCTGGTGCCCCGGGAGAATAAGGGTCGTGGAATCCATCTCGAGAACAATCGCGGGTCCGTTGACAACGTTTCCGGACCGCAGCTTCGAACGGTCGTAAAGCGTGGCGTCCTGATCCTTGCCCTCGACGAAGATCCTGAGTTTTGCAGTCGCGGCTGCCGACGGACTCTCTCCGCCTTTCGCCACTTTCGGGGCGCGCACATTGGTTGCCTGGCCCTGTGCAACGGCACGCAAATTCACCAGTTCCTTGTCGTGCGGCAGGGCAAAGGTGAACAACTGACGGTGCATCTCGTCGAAACGCTCACCGATGACATCCAGGCCGCGGGCATCAAACTCCTCGATCTCGAAATCGACCGTCAGCAGCAGGCCCTGACCGTGATAACGGATATCAACCTGGTAGCTAGCCGTCTGCTCGGATTTCGGAATGCCCTCGTTATCCAGCGTCTTCGACGCCTGCTTGGCCAGGTCGCGGAAGATCTTCGCGATTTCCTTGACCGAAGTTTCACTGAAGCGGCGGATGAAAGTACGCGAAGCGTCGTCGCGCACCCGCGTGGTTGCGTCACCGTAGGCACACAGCACGCCGGGGCCTGGCGGAATGATCACCGGCCAGGCGTTGGTCAGCTTGCCGACGGCGTTGGCATGCAGCGGACCGGCGCCACCGAAGGCCATCAGGGCAAAGTCGCGCGGATCGTAACCCTTCTCGACCGAGACCAGGCGCAAAGCGCCATACATGTTCTCGTTGACGATATCGATGATGCCGGCAGCTGCCTGCTTGAGGCTGATGCCGAGACCATCGGCGATGCTCTGCACGGCTGCTTCTGCCAGGTCGCGCCGGATCTGCATATCACCGCCAAGGCGCACTTCGCCGCTGGGCAGATAACCGAGCACGACATTGGCATCGGTCACCGTCGGCAGCGTACCGCCACGGTTGTAGGCGGCCGGACCCGGCAGCGCGCCTGCACTCTCGGGACCAACGCGCAGCGCCTTGGTCAGCGCGGGCACCTTGGCGATAGAGCCGCCACCCGCGCCAACGGTGCGCACGTCGACCGACGATGCACGCACCGTCACGTCGCCCACCGTGGTCTCGCGCCGCAACTGGGCCTTGCCGTTCTCGACCAGGCAGACATCCGTCGATGTACCGCCCATGTCGAAGGTGAGGATGTTCTTGAAACCCGCCTGCTGCGCCACCCATACCGCACCGGACACGCCGCCGGCAGGGCCGCTCATCAGCAGGTTGACCGGCAGCGCCTCGGCTGCCTTCGCGGAAGCCAGGCCACCATCCGAACGCAGGATATGCAACTGCACCTTGCTCATGGTCTTCTGCAGGTTCTTCTGCAGGTTGCGGACGTAGGTCTCGACCTTCGGGCGCACATAGGAGTTGGCCACCGTGGTGATGGTGCGCTCGTATTCCTGCATTTCCGGAACGATGTCGGAGGACAGTGGAACCGGAATGCCAGGCAGGACTTCCCGTGCGATTTTTCCGACTCGCTGCTCATGTGCCGGATTGGCGAAAGAGTTGATCAGCGAAATCGTCAGGGCTTCGATGCCCTTCTTGCCCAGCGCCTTGAGGTCCTTGCGCAGCTTCGCTTCGTCGAGCTTCCGGACCAGTTCGCCACGCGCACCGATACGCTCATCGGCCTCGATGGTGACGGCCAGCGGTGCCATCGGCAGGCTCTTGTTGTAGATCACCCAGCCACCGAGAC
>JBIJCV010000014.1:0-11808 GCA_044344525.1 Gammaproteobacteria bacterium
CCGACAGCGCCTTCACCGGCGTCATGGCGCGCTTGGCGGTGAACAGGAAGCCCTTGAGATAGCCGATCACGTGCCGCTCGTGGCCGTTGATGCGCACGTAGTCGGCGCCGTTGCCGACGATGTAGGCCACGTTTTTTTCCGGGTCCAGGGTTTCGCGCAACTGGCCGAAATAGCCGATCTCCAGCGCCGTGCCCTGTGTGACCGTGCCCTGCTGTGGCTGGATTTCGCCGAGCAGGATGCGCAGCAGGGTGCTCTTGCCCACGCCGTTGTTGCCGATCAGGCCGATGCGGTCGCCACGGCGGATCTTGCAGGAAAAATCGTTGAGCAGCGGCTCGTCGCGGTAACCATGCGTGACGTGCCGTGCGGTGATCACATTGCGGCCGGACTGTTCGGCGCCCTCGATGGACATCTGCGCGCGCTGCTGGGGCGTCAGGCGCTGCGCATATTCATCGCGCAGCTGTTCCAGGCGCCGCACCCGATTCTGGTTGCGATGGCGCCGCGCCTTGACACCCTTGCGGACCCAGATTTCCTCTTCATCGAGCTTTTTGTCGAACAGCCGGTTGGCGGTGGACTCGTCTTCGAGCAGTTTTTCCTTGCGCTCCAGATAGTCGTGATAACCACCCGGAAAACTCAGCAGCCGGCCGCGGTCGAGTTCGCAGATGCGTGTCGCGAGCTTGTCGAGGAAGGCCCGGTCGTGGGTGATGAACAGCACGGCGCCCGGCCAGGTGCGGATGCGGTTTTCCAGCCACTGGATGGTGACGATATCGAGATGGTTGGTCGGTTCGTCGAGCAACAGCAGGTCGGGTTTGCTGATCAGTGCCTTGGCCAGCCCCACGCGGCGCCGCCAGCCACCGGACAGCTCGCCGATCGGCTGTTCGGCGGGCAAGGCCATCTCGGTGATCATCAGGTCGACGCGCTGGTCGATGCGCCAGCCATCGAGTTCGTCGATGCGGTGCTGCAGCTTGTCGAGCCGGGCGAGACCCTGTTTGTCGAGCTTCTGGTGGGAGAGCTGCTCGTACTCGTCGACCAGCGCCTGCACAACAGCGAGGCCATCCGCGACAACTTCGCGCACCGTGGATTCGAGGGCTTCCGGCAGTTGCTGCTCCAGCGTGCTGATCACCAGGCCATTGCGGTACTGGATGACGCCGCTGTCAGGCTGCGTTTCACCGGTGATCAGGCGGAACAGGGTGGTTTTGCCGGTGCCGTTGCGGCCGATCAGACAGACGCGCTCGCCAGCCTCGATTTCGAAGTTGACGCTGGTCAGCAGCTTCTGCTCGCCGTAGGCGAGTGACAGTTCATCGAGGCGTACGAGTGACATGGGGCGCGGATTATACGCATTCCCAGGCCAGCGGCTCCTCATCCATCAGCGCAATCTGTTCACGCAGGGCGAGCACATGCTCGTCCCAGTAGCGCTGGCCGTTGAACCACGGGAAGGCGATCGCAAAGGCCGGGTCGTCCCAGCGCCGGGCCAGCCAGGCCGCGTAATGCATGATGCGCAGGGTACGCAGCGCCTCGATCAGGTTCAGTTCGGCAGGATCAAAATCGCGAAACTCGGTGTAGCCGGCCAGCAGCTTGCCGAGCTGCGGCGTCTGCTCATGCCGGTCACCGGACAGGAACATCCACAGATCCTGGATCGCCGGGCCGGTACAGGTGTCGTCGAAGTCGACGATGTGCGCCACGCCATCCAGCACCAGCACGTTGCCGGGATGAAAATCGCCATGCAGCCGCAGCTCGCGCGGCTGGCCGGCCCGCTCATAGCAGTAGCCGATGCGCTCGAGGGCGGCGGCGCAGACGCTCTCATAGGCCGGACGGATTTCAGCGGGAATAAAGCCGGCGCCGAGCAGGAAATCGCGTGCAGCAATGCCGAAGGATTCGATACTGAGCCGTGGCCGGTGACGGAAGTCGGCCTGTTGGCCGCAGAGGTGGATGCGCGCCACAAAGCGGCCGAGCTGGCGCAGCAGTTCATGATCGTCGAGTTCGGGCGCCCGGCCGCCGAAACAGGGGTAAACCGCAAAGCGGAACGCGCCGCGATGATGCAGGGTCTCGCCGCTGGCATCGGTCAGTGGTGCTGCCACCGGAATTTCCTGCTCGGCGAGTTCGGTGGTGAAGGCGTGCTCTTCGCGGATCGCCGCATCGCTCCAGCGCCCGGGGCGATAGAACTTCGGCACCACCGGCGGCCCGCCGTCGATGCCGATTCTATAGACGCGATTCTCGTAGCTGTTCAGTGTCAGCAGCCGGCCATCGCAGTGCAGGCCGATGCTTTCCACCGCCGCCAGGATGTCGTTGGGTGAGAGCTCCTGATAGGCGAGGCTCGCGCTGTCGGTGGTGTGCTGGCCTGCCCGCATGGTCGTTGCTCTGCTGATGTCTGCTGCCGGGCGGGATGGTAGCAACAAGGGGCCCGCCAGGCTGCTATCCTTTCCGCTCTGAATCAACCGGGAAGCATGACCATGTCTGACGAACGCCTGCAGCTGGAACTCAAGATGAACGAGGCCGACCTCTATCTGGAGGAGGTCTTCACCGATCGTCGCGTCGGTACCCTCCAGCGCCTGAGTCCGGTCGACAAGCTCGGCCAGCCAGATCCGTCGCGTCCCGTGCTCTATATCGGCCAGACCCAACTCATGTCGCGCATGGGCGCGCTGCCGCTCAGTTTCGACATCCAGGCTGCCACGCTGGCAGAGGCGCTGGATAAATTTGCCGAAGCGGCCAACCAGTCGCTGATCGAGACCATGCAAAAGGTCGAGGAGATGCGCCGCGAGCAGGCCTCCTCGCTGATCGTTCCCGATGCCGGTGGCTTCTCCGGTGGCGGCGGCGGTGGCAGCCGGCTGCGCATGCCCTGAGTTCGTCCCGGCCTGAACCCGCAGGCCGGGTATCCTGCGGACGCTTTTTAGAACGCTTTTTGCGTCCCTGAGTGACAATTTTTGTCAGCGGCTTTCACATAAGCTGATCGCGGCCCACTGTTTCCGTGCGGTTGCCCGGCTGGCACGGCCCTTGCTTGATCTGTTCCATGTTCAACGCGGCACAGATCGAGAGGGTGGGTTCATGAGCGTGCAGGTGATCAGGGATCAGGATGCAACCTGTCAGGGTGGCGACTTTCTGCGCGTCTACTGTCAGCACAAACGCGGTTCGTCGGCTACCTTTGCCACCATCGAACGGGTATTTGGCGGTGCGATACGCACCCAGACCTGGTTCTTCCGCACCCTGGTCGATTGCGCGCCGATGGATGCCGAGGTGGCCACCCAGCTGGCGGCCTCCTATGCCGAACGCAAGAACATCCCGGTCGTCTACGTTGAAGTGGAAGACAGCCGCCTGACTCCGGCCTGAGGCCAGCCGACGTACACTCTCCCCTGACAGGTGTTTGGGGGAGGCTGCCATGGCAGCGGGCAGTGGTTTGGCTCAGGTGCCGCGTATCGATCTGGACCGGCAGATCTGCCACAGCTTCGACCAGGCCAGCAGTCGCGAGTGGCTGCTGACCAATGGCATCGGGGGTTATGCCGCCGGCACCGTCAGCGGTGCAGCCACGCGGCGCTATCACGGTCTGCTCATCGCCGCGCTCGCGCCGCCCCTCGGGCGCACCCTGCTGCTCGCGGGGCTCGAGCTGCAGGCGGAGTATCTCGGCCAGTCCTACGCACTGAGCGCCCACGAATATGCTGATGGCACGGTGCATCCGGATGGCTGCCGGCATATTGGTGCCTTCACGCTCAACGCGGGTCTGCCGGTCTGGACGCATGTGTTTGCTGATGTGCGGCTCAGTCGCACGCTATGGATGGGCCGCGAGCGCAACACCACCTACATGAGCTTCCGGCTCGAGCAGGCCAGTGCCCCGGTCCGGATCAACATCGTTCCGCTGTGTACTTGCAGGGATCATCACGGCCATACACGGCGCCATGCTGCGCCGCTGGTCACGCCGATCGCAGCGGGTATCCGCATCGACGCGTATGCCGGCGCGCCGTCGCTGCGCATCCTGTGTGCCGGTGCGCAATTCCAGGCGCGCAACGACTGGTATCTGGATTTTCATCACCGGCTGGAAGCCGAGCGCGGGCTGGACAGCCGCGAAGATCTGTTTTGTCCCGGCGACTTTCAGTTGCGGCTGGTCCCGGGCGAGAGCGCCACGCTGATTGCCAGCGCTGAAGATGTGGTGGAAGCGCCGCTCGCCGCGCTGAGCGCCGATCAGCAGCGGCGCACGGCACTGCTCGATCCGGTGCGTCGCGAACCGGGCTGGGTACGGCAACTCACGATCGCCGCTGACCAGTTCATCGTGCGGCGACCGACCGATGGTGACGGTCAGGGTGCCAGCGTGATCGCCGGTTATCCGTGGTTTGCCGACTGGGGGCGCGACACCATGATCGCCTTGCCCGGCCTGAGCCTCGCCACCGGCCGGCCGGACATCGCCGCGCGCATCCTGCGCAGCTGGGCCGCCCATGTCCGCGATGGACTGCTGCCGAATTGCTTTCCCGAAGATGGCGCGGCTCCGGCCTACAACACCGCCGATGCGACCCTCTGGTATCTGCATGCACTCGATGCCTGCATCCAGGTCACCGGCGATATGCCCTTGCTGCGCGACTTGTGGCCCACCGTCACCAGCATCATCGACTGGCATCTGCGGGGCACCCGGCACGGCATCGGTGTGGATCCGGCGGACGGACTGCTGCGCGCCGGAGAGCCGGGTCTGCAGCTGACCTGGATGGATGCGAAGGTCGGTGACCGGGTGGTGACGCCACGCATCGGCAAGCCGGTGGAGATCAATGCGCTGTGGCACCACGCGCTGGCCTCAGCGGCCGCACTGGCTGGTCGGCTGGGCGAGACCACGCTGACGCAGCGTTACGGGCAGCTCGCGCGGCAGGTGCAGGCTTCTTTCCGCGCACGCTTCTGGTTTGCAGCCGGCGGCTATCTTTACGATGTCGTCGATACGCCCGACGCCACGCGCGATGATCCGACCCTGCGGCCCAACCAGATTTTCGCCGTGTCGCTGTCGTCTGCGTTACTGGATGCGACGCAGGCGCGTGCCGTGGTCGATGTCTGTCAGCGCGAACTGCTCACACCGATGGGTCTGCGCAGCCTGGCGCGCAGCGATCCGCGCCATGTCGGTATTTATCGCGGTGGCCCGCAGGCGCGCGATGCGGCTTATCATCAGGGCACGGTATGGTCATGGTTGCTCGGTCCGTTTGCTCTCGCACACTTCCGCGTGCATGGTGAGCGTGCCGCTGCACAGGCAGTGCTCGCCGGCATCGGCAGCCATCTCGCCGAGGCCTGCGTGGGCACTGTCAGCGAAATTTTCGATGGCGATGCGCCGCATCTGCCCCGTGGCTGCTTTGCGCAGGCCTGGAGCGTTGCGGAGATATTGCGCGCCTGGTTGGCATTGAAGGAGACGGCATGAATCCAGCGGAACCCGGTGGCGATACCGGTGTGAGTGACGTCACTGGTGTGTTTGCGATCGAGACCGCCGAGGGTCAGCGTCTGGCCGAAGAATTCGCGCCTGGCCAGGGCTGGAAAAAGTGGGGGCCATACCTGTCGGAACGGCAGTGGGGCACGGTGCGCGAAGACTACAGCGCCGCTGGCTGCGCCTGGGAGTACTTTCCGCACGAGCATGCACGCAGCCGCGCCTATCGCTGGGGCGAGGATGGCATTGCGGGCTGCAGCGACCGCACCCAGAACCTGTGTCTGGCTCTGGCACTCTGGAACGGCCAGGATCCGATTCTCAAGGAGCGACTGTTCGGGCTGACCAACAGCCAGGGCAATCACGGCGAGGACGTCAAGGAGCAGTACTACTACCTCGACGCGACGCCCACGCACTCGTATCTGCGCATGCTCTACAAGTATCCGCAGACCGAATTTCCCTATGCCCGGCTGGTCAGCGAGAACCGGCAGCGCGGCGTGTCACAGCCCGAGTACGAACTGATGGACACGGGCGTGTTCGACGGTGATCGCTACTTCGATGTGTGCGTCGAATACGCACAGGCCGCGCCTGACGACATCCTGATGCGCATTACCGCCATCAATCGCGGCGCGGATGCCGCACCACTGCACATCCTGCCGCAGCTGTGGTTCAGGAATACGTGGAGCTGGCAGGAGCACAGCCCCCGGCCGCGCATCTGGCACGCGGACGAGAACGAGATGTTCGCCGAGCACGAGGGGCTGGGTACCTACCGGCTCTATGTCGATGGTGAGCCGGAGTTGCTGTTTACTGACAACGACACCAACTTTCGTCGGCTCAGTGGTCTGGATGTGCCCGGCTACTGCAAGGATGCTTTTCATGATCGCGTGGTCGGGGATGAGAAGCACGCGGTGAATCCGGCGCGCACCGGCACCAAGTTCGCCGCGTGGCATCGCTTCAGCGTGCCGGCGCAGGGCAGCGTCGAGGTGCGGCTGCGGCTGTGCCGCCAGCCGGTGTCGCTGCCCTTCCAGGACTTTTCCGCCATCTTCGAGCAGCGCAAGGCCGAGGCTGACAGCTTCTACGCACGCATTCAGGCCGGGCTGGAGGACGCCGATGCGCGCGCCGTGCAGCGCCAGGCATTCGCCGGCCTGATCTGGTCGAAGCAGTTCTATTACTACGACGTACCGCAATGGCTGAAGGGTGATCCGGCGCAACCACCGCCACCGGCCAGCCGTCGCCATGCGCGCAACTGGGAATGGCAGCACCTCAACAATGCCGACGTGATCTCGATGCCGGACAAGTGGGAATACCCCTGGTATGCGGCCTGGGATCTGGCCTTTCACATGCTGCCTTTTGCGCTGATCGACCCCGGCTTTGCCAAGCGCCAGCTCGTGCTGCTGACCCGTGAGTGGTACATGCACCCGAACGGGCAGATGCCGGCCTATGAGTGGGCCTTTGGCGACGTCAATCCGCCGGTGCATGCATGGGCGGCGTGGCGGGTGTTCCAGATCGACCGGGTTCAGCGTGGCGGCAAGGGCGACCTGCAGTTCCTCGAGCGCGTGTTCCACAAGCTGATGCTCAATTTCACCTGGTGGGTGAATCGCAAGGACGCCGAGGGCCGCAATGTCTTTCAAGGCGGCTTTCTCGGGCTCGACAACATCGGGGTGTTCGACCGCAGTTCGGAGCTGCCTACCGGTGGTCATATCGACCAGTCGGATGGCACCAGCTGGATGGCGATGTATTCGCTGAACCTGATGCGCATCGCGCTGGAACTCGCCCTGCACAACCACGTCTATGAAGACATCGCGACCAAGTTCTTCGAGCATTTCCTGCATATCGCCGAGGCGATGACCAAGATCGGTGAGGGCGAACTCGGGCTGTGGGATGACGAGGACAAATTCTTCTACGACGTCCTGCATATGCCAGACGGCAGGATGGAGCGTCTCAAGGTGCGCTCGATGGTCGGACTGATCCCGCTGTTTGCCGTGGAGACCATCGATCCCGAGACACTCGAGAAGCTGCCGGACTTCGCCAGACGGCTGGAGTGGTTCCTGAACTACCGGCCTGATCTCGCGGCGCTGGTGTCGCACTGGGAGGTTGGCGGCAAAGGCAAGCGGCGCCTGTTGTCACTGCTGCGCGGTCAGCGCATGAAACGCCTGCTCAAGCGCATGCTCGACGAGACAGAGTTCCTGTCGGAATTCGGTGTGCGCGCGCTGTCGCGTCATCACGCGGAGCATCCCTACGAGTTCGGGGTGAACGGCGACCGGCTTTCGGTGGCCTATCAGCCGGCAGAGTCGGGTACCAACCTGTTCGGTGGCAACTCGAACTGGCGCGGGCCGATCTGGTTTCCGGTGAATTTTCTCATCATCGAGGCACTGCAGAAGTTTCATTATTACTACGGTGATGAGTTCAAGGTGGAGTGTCCCACCGGGTCCGGAAACTTCATGACCATCAAGGAAGTCTCCGAGGAACTTTCACGCCGGCTGGCGCGCATTTTCCTCAAGGGGCCGGATGGCCGGCGGCCGGTGTATGGCCACGATTTGCGCCTGCAGACCGATCCGCATTTTCGCGACTACGTACTGTTCTACGAGTATTTCCACGGCGATACCGGCCGCGGTGTCGGCGCGTCCCACCAGACCGGCTGGACAGCCCTGATCGCCAAGCTCCTGCAGCCCCGCCGCCCGGTCGGCTAACCGATCGCCGTAGGAGCGGCGGTAGGAGCGGCTTCAGCCGCGATCCTTTTTTTGCAACAAAGATCGCGCCTGAAGGCGCTCCTACGAGTTGTCGGGCGGGTAGTAGTAATCGAGGCAAAAAGTGCACAGGGTGTGACTGGTTGAGGGCGGGCAGTGCTCTACCCATGCCGGTACCCAGTGCCACAGGTCGCTGCTGCCAGCGACCTGGATGCGCCGACAGTGCGTGCACTGGCGCACGATCCCGTCCTGATCCACATAGAGTGCCGGGTTGGCTGCATGCGGCGGACGTTCCTCTGCATCGTGCCTGCGCTCGGCGGCAAGGGTGTTGACCACCAGCAGGCCGGCACCATTTTTAACCGGGTAGACGGTCATCAGAAAACGTCGATAGAGCGACGCTGAAGAACACTCGTATTCATGCTGCAGTGGCCGTGCCGTGGGTGCCGGGGTACTGGCCAGTGCCGTTGTGAAGATCTGCGAGTAGAAAGGTTGCAGCGGATCGGGAATCGCCGCCATGAACGGCGCGCCCAGCGGGCAGAGATCGCCGGTTCGCCGTCGTTGTCCGCTGAAAACCGGAACCAGGCCTGATTCAGATAGGCCAGCGACAGATCCGGCCAGAGACCGTAGACCGATCCCGCATGCCGATCCATTGCGGCAATGTCAAAGCCGTTCAGCAGGGGTGCGAACTGCGGATTGCATACAGCGTTCATCAGTGTCTCCTCCTGTGGGGGATCGGGTAGGAGCGGCTTCAGCCGACCTGGGCTTGCATCTCCTTGAGCAGGTCGGCGAGATCCATGGCGAGGCTGTCGTCTTCGTCGTCGAGGCAGATCGCGCCGCTTTCGTCGACATCTATCTGGGTGATACCGGGGTTGGCGCGTTCGAGTTCGTCGAGAAGCGCCTGCTTCTTCTCGTATTCGCGCAGCAGTTTGCGGCTCAGTTCAACCAGGTGCTTGTGTTCCAGCGCCTGACGGATGGTGACGCGCAGGTCAGCCGGGTTGCAGGGCTTGAGCAGAAAGCGGTAGACCTCGCCCTCGTTGATTGCGCGTACCGCCGCCTCGAGGTCGGCCTGTCCGGACAGGATCATGCGAATGGTGTTCGGATGCTTTTTGCGCACCTCTGCAAGGAACTGCGATCCCGACATGCCGGGCATGCGTTCGTCCGAAACCACCACATCGACGTTCTCGCGCGCGAGAATGTCGAATGCGCCACCCACGGTTGCTGCCGTGAATATCTTCCACGGCTCGTTGTGCAGTGCCCGTTTGATGCCCGCCGTGACATTCGGTTCATCGTCGAGCAGCAGCACGACGGGGGTTCTGACCGGGCTGCTGATGATCTTTTCCAGTGATGCATTCATGTGGTCATTCCTACAAACAGACGGTTACACGCAGCGGTTCAACGATGCCGACACCTGCTGCAACGCTATGCAGTCGCTCCAGCATGGCGCGTGTCAGTTCCTGACCCGTCGGTACCAGACGGATGCCCTTGTTGCTCATCACATCCTGGTCCAGGATCATGCCCGGCTCCAGCTGGCGCAGCTCGAGCACGCGGGCGACCGTTTTTGCCCGCTCCAGGGGAATGTTGCGCAAGGCCTCGAGCACAACTTTGGGCAGTTCGTATTTCGGTGCCTGCAGGGCCTCGACGGCATCCTTCGGTTTGCTGCCGCCGGAGAGCAGGTGGTCGAGCTCACCGGCGGTACGCAGCAGCAGTTTGCTGAGTGACTTCGTGTCCCAGGCGGACAGTTCCGCCGGCATCTTGTCCAGCGCCTGATGCGCGTTCTGGTCGGCGACGATCTCTGCCACGACTTCGAGGCGTGGTACGCCGGTCAGCAGTTTGCCGGCCAATTGCGGGTGCGAGTCGTAGAGAGTCTGCTCATCCGGCGTCAGCGACTGACCGGCATGGATCTTGGTCAGCGCATCCATCGGCAGTGCCACGCAACCGATCTGCGACAGCATCGTTGCCAGCCGCAGTTCCCAGGGGAAGGGCAGGCCAAGCGCGTCGACCAGCCCTTCGGCATAGCGCTGGATGCGCATGGCCCGGCTATAGGCACCCGGATTGGTCATGCCCAGAATCTCGGTGAGGATGCGCACTACACCGCCCAGGGTCTTCTCCAGCAGTTCTTTCTCGGCGTGGATCAATGCGTATTGACGCAGTCCGGAGTCCACCGCCTCGATCAGGTGTTCGCCGGAGCAGGGCTTGGTGAGAAAGCGGAAGATGTGGCCCTCATTGACGGCGGCGATGGTTGATTCCATGTCCGCCTGACCCGAGAGAATCATGCGTATCGAGTCGGGGCTGGCAGCGCGGACCTTGGTCAGGAATTGCGAGCCGGTCATCTGTGGCATGCGCATGTCGGAAACCACCAGCGCATAGGGGCCGTTGCTGGTCAGCATGGCCAGGCCTTCCTCGCCACCGTTGGCGGTGTCGATTTCTACATGCTTGCGCAACTGGCGGCGGATACCCTCGAGGATATTGGGCTCGTCGTCGACGAATAGAACCTTGTTGGTCACTTCGGTTCTCCGGCGAGATGTGCCGACCACGCGGCCTGCCATTTCGGCCAGCATTCACGCATGCCCAGTGTGTCCAGGCTGCGTGCGTCGAGTTGCAATTGTTCATGCGCCGGATCCTGCTGATCCGGATAGCGGGTGAGCCGGTCGGCGGCATGCACGATGGCGGGCAGGCCGAGCACCTGGGTGGGCGCGTCACCCGGACTCTCATGGAAGGCGACGGCCTCGACGACGGCATCCAGGCCCCACAGTCCGAGCAGGTAAGCGCCCACGTCGGCATGCGTGGTCTGCAGCAGCACGTTTTCGACCGGTGCCGCGAAGCTGGTACCAGCTTGTTTGATCACTTCGGCGTAAGCGTCGGGCATGGACTGGGCCAGTACCAGTTTGCCGATGTCATGCAGCATACCGGCCAGAAAGGCATCATCGAGCATGGTCTTGTCCAGACCCTGCTGGGCTGCAATCACGCGGGCTGCAGCTGCCGTTTGCAGGCTGTGCTGCCACAGGCCTTCAAGGCTGAAACCGGGAACCTTGAGGGGTGGCGATTCCTTGAAAATTCCCTGACCGAGCACCAGCGCGATCAGCGTGTCCAGACCCAGAAACGACACGGCCCGCTCCACTGTACTGACCGGTTTCGACAAACCGAAGAATGCCGAACTCACCAGCTTGAGCAGGGTGGCCGTCATGCCCACATCCTTGCCGATGACCTTGCCGACATCGGCCAGCGAAGCGTTGGGCTGTTGCAGGCAAGCCATGACTTCCTGGTAGACCACAGGCAGGCTCGGCAGGCTGCCGATCTGACCGACCACCTTCTGCAGATGTTCATCACGCAGCAGCATGCGCAGGGCGAAGGCGCGCTTGATGGTGCGCTTCAGCAGTTCCGGATCGCAGGGCTTGTTCAGATACTGGTGGGCATTGCCCACGGTCTTCATGATCGAGGCGGTGTCCGAGTGCCCGGAGAGGATCAGCCGTACCGAGTCCGGAGAAACCTCCTTGACCCTGGCCAGCAGATCGGCCCCATCCATGCCCGGCATGCGCATGTCGGACACGACCACGTCGAAGGGCTTCTGCGCGACGCTCCACTCGTCGATGGTCTTGAGCGCTGCTTCGCCGCCATCGGCAAACTCCATCTCCCACTCATCGCGCATGCTGCGCAGCATGCGGCGCATGCCCTCGCGGATGTTGGGTTCGTCATCGACGAACAGGATGCGGGTCATGCGGTGCTCCTTGATGGGCTGCTTGTTCATGC
>JBIJCV010000295.1:0-3064 GCA_044344525.1 Gammaproteobacteria bacterium
TCGGGCAGGTCATCAAGTCGCTCGCGCAGCGGCGGCAGCTCGATGGGGAAAACGTTGAGCCGGTAGTAGAGATCCTCACGAAAGCTGTCGCTCTTGATCGCGGCTTCCAGATTGCGGTGCGTGGCGGCGATGATGCGCACATCGCACTCCCGCGGCCGGTTGTTGCCGACCCGCTCATAGATCCGTTCCTGCAGCACGCGCAACAACTTGACCTGCATCGGCAGGCTCATGTCGCCGATCTCATCCAGAAACAGCGTGCCGCCCTCCGCTGCCTCGAAGCGCCCGACGCGGGCGGAAATGGCGCCGGTAAATGCGCCCTTCTCATGCCCAAACAGTTCGCTCTCGAGCAAGTCGGCGGGAATCGCCCCGCAGTTGACCGGCACAAAGGGCTTGTCAGCACGCGGTGAGAGCAGATGAACGTAGCGGGCAACCCATTCCTTGCCGGTACCCGACTCACCGGTGACCAGCACGCTGGTATTGAACGGGGCCACCTGCTCGATGAGCCGGCGAACATTGACCATGCGGGCGCTGTGACCCGTCGGAAAGTAGACCGGAACTGTCACCGGGGCTGTCCCCGCTGCGTCCGCCTGATTGGCGATCTTCGTGATGTCATTCATTCAATTTGGAGGGGATAAAGGCCCGGTGCCGCACCGAAGTGGCCGGTATGATCAAGTCTGCCTCAGCCCAAGTCAAACAAAACGCCAATTTCCCGTCGCGCTGGTGGAGCCCCCCGATCGGATCAGTTAGAGTTTCAGGCCAATGATTCCACGCCACTCGAGCACCAGCCCGCCACCCCCTGCGATACGCAGCAAACTGCCGGATGTGGGCACCACGATCTTCACGGTCATGTCGCAACTGGCCGCCGAGTGCGGGGCAGTCAACCTGACGCAGGGTTCGCCGGATTTTCCGCCGCCTGTGGGGTTGCTCGACCGCGTCGCGCATCACCTGTACGCCAGCAATAACCAGTACGCGCCGATGAGCGGCCTGCCCGCGCTGCGCGAGCAGATCGCAATCAAGACACTCAGCCTGTATGGCCGGCAAATTGATCCGGACAGCGAAGTGACGGTGACTTCCGGGGCCACCGAGGCGTTGTTCAGCGCCATCGAGGCCTTCGTGCATCCGGGCGATGAGGTGCTGTGTTTCGATCCGGCCTATGACACTTACGACCCTGCCGTCCGCCTTGCCGGCGGCCAGGCCATCCATCTGTCTTTGGTGCCACCGCACTTCGGCATCGACTGGGAGCAGGTCCGCGCTGCAATCACCCCGCGCACCCGACTGATCATCCTCAACTCGCCACACAATCCCACCGGTGCGGTGCTCTCGCCTGCCGATATGGCCAGCCTCGAGGCGATCGTGCGCGACACCGGCATACTGCTGCTTGGCGATGAGGTCTACGAGCACATGGTGTTCGATGGCCGCCGGCACGAAAGCCTGCTGCGCTATCCGGCCCTGGCCGAACGCAGCCTGGTGATTTCCTCCTTCGGCAAAACCTATCACGCCACCGGCTGGAAAATCGGCTACTGCATAGCACCGAAAGAACTGATGAGCGAGTTCCGGCGCATACACCAGTTCGTACAGTTCTGCGTGGTGACACCGATGCAGCGGGCGCTGGCGGATTTTCTGGCCAGCGACAAGGATCACTACCTCGGGCTGCCCGCTTTCTACCAGCAGAAGCGTGACTACTTCTGCTCACTGCTCGGCTCTTCGCGCCTGCGCTGCACCCCGTCGGCCGGCACCTACTTCCAGCTCGCTGATTACAGCGCAATCAGCGACGAACCGGACCTGAGCTATTCCCGCCGCCTGACACGGGAAGTTGGCGTGGCCTGCATTCCGGTATCGGTCTTCTGCGCCAATCCGGGCAATGCGCGACTGCTGCGCTTCTGCTTTGCCAAGGATTCATCTACGCTCGAACGCGCCGCAGAGATCCTCTGTCGGCTCTGAGTCACACTGGTCAAGAGTCGCAAGTCCCCATGCATCGTCTGCTTGTTTTTCAGCACGTCCCGCACGAAATACTTGGCACTCTCGACCCTTTGCTGCGGGATGCCGGCTTCCGTATCCGCTACCAGAACTTCGGACGACAGCCGGATGCGGTACCTGATCTCAGCCGCTATCACGGCCTGATCGTGCTCGGCGGCCCGATGAATTGCGATCAGGTGCACCACCACCCGCACCTGGCTACCGAAATCACCGCCATCCGCGCGGCTATCGCAGCGCGCAAGCCGGTACTCGGAATTTGCCTGGGCGCACAACTGCTGGCCCGTGCACTCGGCGCATCGGTCAGCGCCAACCCCGTCAGGGAAATCGGCTGGTACGATGTCGCGCCCACCGCAGCAGGCCGGGATGACCCCTTGTTCCGTCACTTTGCCGCCCGGGAAAAAATCTTTCAGTGGCACGGCGATACCTTTGCGATTCCTGACGGTGCCGTCCATCTGGCCACCTCTCCAGACTGCCGAAATCAGGCTTTCCGCTACGGCGACAACGTCTATGGCCTGCAGTTTCACCTCGAAGTTGATGCACCGATGATTCACCGCTGGCTGCATGCGCCGGTGAACGTGCGCGAACTGGAAGGGCTGCGCGGCAGCATCGACCCGGAGCGGATCGCCGCCGATACGCCACTGCATGTGGCGCAGTCACAGGCATTGGGGAACCAGCTGTTCAGCGAATTCCTGCAGCTGTTTCAGGGGCGGCATCGGCGCAGGGCGCTGCCCTCGCGTTAGCAGCGACACAGCTGACGCCAGCTGCAGCACGGCCCGGGACTTGACCCTCCCATCATGGGAAGGTTTAGCATGGGCGACATGAACATCAGCCGCGCCGCAGAGCTTTCCGGGGTCTCCGCCAAAATGATCCGCCACTATGAAAGTGCCGAACTTATCCCAGCAGTCGCCCGTACCGATGCAGGCTATCGTCGCTATACGCCCGAAGACGTACATCGTCTGGCCTTCATCCGCCGTGCGCGCGCCGTCGGATTCGGCACACCGGAAATCCGCCAATTGCTGTCCCTGTGGGAAAACCGGCAGCGGCCGGCGCGTGACGTGAAACGGCTGGCCGTTGAACATCTGCAGCA
>JBIJCV010000274.1:0-3352 GCA_044344525.1 Gammaproteobacteria bacterium
TGCTGGTCCAGCGCGATGAAGTGCGGTTGTTTCTGCCGCTGACAATCACTGGCTGAACCGGCTGAAGCGTCGTGTACCGGATACGGCTGGCTGCCCGCCTGCTAGGATTGCGGTATGCATCTCCTGTTGATCGAAGACGACCGCGATGCCGCCGGGTATCTCGTCAAGGCGCTGACTGAGGCGGGCTATCAGGTCGATCACGCGGCCGATGGTCGTGATGGCCTGTTTCATGCTACCGAGCACAGTTACGACGGGATCATCGCCGACCGCATGCTGCCCTACCTCGATGGCCTGACGGTCATCGAGGTGCTGCGCAAGCAGGGCAATCGCACGCCCGTGCTGATCCTGTCTGCGCTGGGCTCTGTAGACCATCGCGTCGAAGGTCTGCGGGCCGGCGGCGATGATTATCTGACCAAGCCCTTTGCCCTGTCCGAACTGCTGGCACGGATCGAGGCGCTGCTGCGCCGTGGTCAGGTGGCCCCGGCACCGGAAATGAAGCTGCGCCTGGCGGATCTCGAAATGGACATCCTGGCGCGGACCGTGACCCGTGCCGGTCGGCGTATCGAACTGACGGCGCGCGAGTTCAAGTTGCTTGAGTATCTGCTGCGCCGTACCGGGCAGGTGGTGACGCGCACCATGCTGCTCGAAGGCGTCTGGGATCTGCACTTCGATCCGCAGACCAATGTGATCGATGTGCACATGAGCCGGCTGCGCCAGGCAGTCGACCGCGACTTCGACCGGCCGCTGATCCATACCGTACGCGGTGCCGGCTATACGGTACGGGCCGACTGAGATGCGTACCTCCGCGCTGCGTTTGTCGGTGGTGTACGCGGCGATCTTTGCCGCAGCGCTGCTGGCGCTGGTGTTTGTCATCTACCTGCTCACGGCGCGTTTCATCGATGCTGAGGTAGACACGGTCATCGAGCGCGATGCCGCCGGCTTTCTTGATGCCTATGCGCGGGGCGGGGTGCGCACGCTGGCCGCCGAGCTGAATCTGCGCGCGGAAAACTGGGGTCGGACCAATGCGGTCTATCTGCTCACCGATGCACAGGGTTATGTACTGGCAGGCAACCTGCCCGCATGGCCAACGATGCGGCGGGGTCGCGGGCCCTGGGTGGATTTCGAAATCCTGGTGCAGGAGTCCGGCTTCGAGAATGAGCGACCGGTGCGGGCCATGGTGCTGGAACCGGGTCCCGGCCTGCGTTTCATGGTCGGTACTGATCTCAGCGAGCGTCATGCACTGGGCCGGCGTTTTGCAGTCGCGGCCGGTGTGGGTTGCCTGCTGGTGACGATGCTCGCGCTGGGTATCGGCTACCGGCAGAGTCAGCGCATCCTCACCCGGGTTGCCGAGGTCAGTCGCAGTTGTGCCGAGATACTGGGCGGCAATCTGTCACGCCGTCTGCCGGTGGTGGGCGCCGAGGATGAGTTCGACACCCTGGCTGGTGAGGTGAATGCGCTGCTGGCGCGTCTTGCCCGCACCACGGAAATCCTGCGCGCCTCGCTGCACAGCGCAGCGCATGACCTGCGCAGTCCGATGCACCGCATGCGTCTGCGCATGGAGCGGGCGCTGGCCGACCCGGTGTCCGGCGCATCGCGTGAGACCGTGGAGGTGATGCTGCAGGATCTCGACCATATGCAGCGTGTCCTGACGGCGCTGTTGCAGATCGCCGAAGCCGAAAGCGGTGCTGTAGGTGCGCAGCCGGAGGCAGTGGCCATGGATGTGCTGCTGGCCGAACTGGTCGAACTCTACCAGCCGCAGGCCGAGCAGCAGGGTATAGCCCTGAGCGCCTTGTCAGCGCCTGGTCAGCAGGTGATGGGGCACCGTCAGCTGCTCGCGCAGGCGGTGGCCAACCTGATCGACAACGCGCTCAAGTTCACGCCGTCCGGTGGCAGCGTGCAGCTTGCAGCGCGCAGTGATGGTGGCCGTCTGGTGCTGACCGTTGCTGATTCCGGCCCTGGTATTCCAGCCGGTGATCGCGGCCGGGCCGTGGAGCCCTTTGTGCGGCTGAGCGATACGCCGTCACGCGACGGGTCCGGACTCGGTCTGAGCCTGGCCGCAGCCGTGGCCCGTCTGCACGGCGGCAGTCTGCGTCTCGAGGACAATCAGCCCGGCCTGATTGCCATCCTGGAATTCCCCGCCGCGTAGGCGCGGCGCGTAGGAGCGCCGCTCCTACATCGCGGGGCGAAGATTGCCGAGGCGATCCTCGATGAACGGCAGCCAGCCGATACCGCAGAACTGCAGCGTGATATCGCTGGCTTTGGGGCGCACGGCGACTTCCTCGATCTCTTCGGCCCTGGCGTTCCAGTCGGCTTCGAGTCCGGTGAGCTCAGAACGCAGTTCAGCTTCGAGTTCTGCGCGCTGAGTGTTGATGGAATCCACGGTCTCGCTGGCGCGTTGTACGTCGCCGCTTTGTTTGTGGAGATTTCCGGCTTTGCGCAGGGCAGAAGCAGCGCGTGTCACCGAGGTGGATGAAACCCGCTTGCGGCCAAACAGTGCGCCGAGCAAAGCGGAGCCTACCGATACCGCTGTGTCGATCTGCGAGCCGGTGGCCTGTTCCTGTTCGCGTTCGACGGACTGCTCGGCGCGCCGGCGCCGCTCATCGAGCGTGTTGAACTTCGCGGCGTACTTGTCGCGCAGGGCGTCGGATCTGGCATCGCGCGCTTCACGGGCAAGTTGCCGCAGGCGGACGCGGAACGCCGCTTCACTTTCCTCAGGCTTTGAGATCTCGCCCAGGGCCGGATTGCGCCAGAGCACCAGTGGCTGATCGGTGCGCAGCCAGTTGCGAAATACGGCTTGCCAGGTCTTGAAGTTGGCCGGATCGCTGAGTGCGGGTGACACGGGCGCAAACCCCGCTGCTGCGTCGGCGTCCTTGCCCAGTGCAGCGATATCGAGCGTCAGTGGCTCGGCTGCTGCCCAGTCCGGTGCGCCCGTACCAGGTTCTTGCGCAAGAACGATGTTGCGGCTGGTGTCGATGCCGTGCTTTGTGCTGATGTAGGTGATGCGTGCGGCAGTCAACAGTCGCGGGTGATAGACGAGTCGTTCGCCATCGGCAGGATGTTCGCGTGCCGTCGCATACAGCACCGGGATGGTGGGCGGCAGCACCGGCCGGCTTGCGGTCGGTATCGTGTGCTGAACCGGAGTGCTGGTCGCGCCAGAGGTGGAGGCATCGGTGGCGGCATGGTGTGAGCCTGTCAGGCGCCGGATGTCGTCGCGGGTCAGCGGGCCGCGCAGGTAAGACATCGCCCAGCGGGTCTGCATCAGGATCGGTGCGGACTCATGCACGTTGTGCAGCAGGAAAGTACGCTTGCCGATGGTACCGAGCAGCGCATCAAGCCCTGCCGGATCGAGTCC
>JBIJCV010000320.1:0-2852 GCA_044344525.1 Gammaproteobacteria bacterium
GACTTTCTGCCTGCGGATTGAAGCCGACACCACCGAATACAACCGTGACGGCCATCGGCGTATAGCGGCCGTAGGTCCGCACACTTTCCGCTACCTGTGCGGCGAGTTCGCGGGTGGGGACCAGCACCAGCGCGCGCGGTGCGCGCCAGCCGTTGCGGCCAGCAGAGCTATCGACTGCCGGTGCACCAGGCTTCGGCATGCCCAGCAACTGCAGTATCGGCAGGGTGAAACCGGCTGTCTTGCCGGTTCCGGTCTGCGCACCTGCGAGCAGGTCGCGGCCGGCCAGCACTTCGGGGATTGCGCGGGCCTGCACCGGTGTCGGCGTTTCGTAACCGTTATCCGCAATGGCGCGCAACAGTTCGGGTTTCAACCCGAGCGTTTGAAATGACATCTTTGATTTTCCTCTCCAGCCTGCAGAGCACCCCGTGTCAGGGGTTTGGTCCTCTGGTCCGGTAGAGGCAGGTAACTGGTCTCGAGTATCTGAGAATTGAAGGAGCTGACCGGACGAAAGCCTGTTTAGCAGCGCGCACCATACACGAAGGGCGCCCGGCAGCCAAGCAACCAGCCCGGGTGTTCCAGCCTCAGCGCAGCGCAAGCTCCATGGTCACCAACCCGTCCCGGGTCTTGCCATCGGCCGGCGAGGTCAGAAAAACCCGCCCCGGATCGACACTGGTGTCAGTCAGCAATATCGCCTGCACCGCCTCAGCCCGCGCACGGCCCAGCGCATAGAGATCGTCGTCGCTCACCTGGATACGCTGGCGTATTGCCTGCTCGACTCGCGCGATCCTGGCTTCCAGCGTATCCGGCACCGGTGCGGTTCCCGGCGGCGGCGCAGCCGCGGCGGGTAATCCGGCATCAGCGCCATAAGCCTTGCGATATACGCTGGTGAGCTGGCGCAGATAATCTTCGCGGTCCGCGCTGATTGCGACGAAGCTCAACTCATCCACCGGCTGCTTTCTGGCGACGAGCTCGTTCTTCTTTGCCGTCACGACACGGCGCCGCAGCCGTGCATCGACGAGTCCGGCGGGATCGGACTCACGGCTGAATACCGCAGGTATGTTGAGCTCCAGGCCGGGGCGTTCGGTGAGCGCCTTCACCAGCGTGTCCAGTTTCTGCTGCCCGGCCTCGTCGATACTGGCCTTGCCCGCCGGGAAGCCGAGGAGATTCACATCTTCACCGCCACCAAAGAGATTGCCCAGCAGGGCAAAAGGTGCGGTGACGGCTTTGCTGAGCAGATTGACGAACACCTTCCAGATGATCGGCCCGACGCGGAACTGCGGATCATCGAGACTGCCGGTGACCGGCAACTCGATATCGATGACGCCATTGCGGTCCCTGAGCAGTGCGACGGCCAGTTTGAGCGGCAAACCGACCGAATCGGGACTCTCCACTTTGTCGCCGAGCTCCAGCTGATCGATGACGATCTTGTGGCGGGCATCGAGCTTGCGATCCTGCACCTTGTAATTGAGGTCGGCAGACAACTTGCCGCGCCGGATCTGATAACCCGCAAAGCGCCCCGAATAGGGCGTGAACGATGCCATCTCGATATTGCGGAAGTTCATCCCCATGTCGAGCGAGGTTTCAGCAGCCAGCGGATTGATCTCGCCCCGGATGGTGACCGGCGAGAAGGTATCTACCTGACCATCGAGCTGTACCTGCGCACGCGAGGCCGGGTCGGAAGAAAGGCCACTGATCGTGCCTTTCAGTTTGCCAATGCCGGTGGCGAAATTCGGCCGGGTCGTGAAATCAGCAAAGTTGGTCGACCCATTTTCGATGCGCACGATACCGATCTGCATCGGGAACGGGGCCGACTCCGGTGCCACGGCAGACGGATTGCTGACCGTGCTGCCCGCCGCCTGCCCGCCCAGGGTTGGCCCGCTGGCAGGCAGCGCGGTCGCACCGGGTCCGGCCAGGATCGCTGCCACATTGGTGTTGCCATCAGGCGCAATGATCAGTCGCACATAGGGCCTTTGTGCGGTGACCGAACGGATGCGCAGGCTTTCAGGTGCGGAACGGTAGCGCAGCCCGTCGAGCTGCAGCTGGTCCCATTTGATGAAGTCTTCTTCGAGGGCATTATCAATGGTGCGCAGGCCGCTGATCGTGACGTCACCATCGAAATCGATTTTTGCAGCGGGGTCAGCCGGCGCATAAGTCAGTTTGCCCTTGAGTCCCATACCGCCGGACACCAGCGTCATGCTCGACTCCTTCGCCACCCAGGGCTGCAAGACCGTCAGGTCGATATCCGCCAGCTCGATATCGGCTTGTGCTGACAGCGTATCCAGCTCGAGCACAGCCGAAGCGTGCAGCTTGCCACGCTCATTGACTACGGAATCCAGCGTGAGCTGCACGACCGCATCCGCCAGGGTCGTGTAATCACTGAGCGTGAAGCCGAGCGGCTTCAGGCGCAGCACCGGCACCGGTTGCAGGGAGCGGTCCTCGACACTCACATCCAGATTCTTTGCAGCGATCGCGGGCAAGCGAACTTCCCAGTCCGGTCCGGTTTCCGGTGCTGCTGTCGCAACCGGCGCGGGCTCTGTTGACGAGGGACGGCCCACCGCTTCGCGGGCTTCGCCCAACAGCCCGGGCAGGTTCAGCTCCCCATCGGGTGACAACCACGCAGACACCGTACCGCCGTCGATGGCCAGCGAGGCGAATTCCAGCTGACGCGCAGCCAACGACAGCTTTCCACCACTGGCGACCAGACGGTCGAGCACCACATAGTCGGCCGGCCGGCCGCGTGCGCGCAGTGCCACTCCGGCGATGGTGACTTCGGTATCGGCAAGATCCAGTTGCGCGCCGCCGGCAGCATCTGCGTAGGCATAGCGGGTGCGCACAGCGAGGCTGCCACGGGC
>JBIJCV010000043.1:0-8862 GCA_044344525.1 Gammaproteobacteria bacterium
ATGCATCGCCAAGATATGCGGCGATCTGCGCCAGTGGCAGGTCAGTCAGCGTCAACTCGCCGGTCGTGGCCAGCGGTGATGCGTTGAGCGTCCCCTGCCAGGCGATATGTCCGCTGTCGAATACACGCGCCTCAAACCGGTAACGATCGGCACTGTCGATAAAGGTCGTGAAATCGGTCAACTCGAACTCGACCGGTTCGATATTCGCAACAAAGGCCTCGGCCCGGTCGAGATCGCTGAAACGCACACGGCTCTTGTTGATGCGCAGGGCGGCCACCATAACCCGCGGCAGTGACTCGTCTGCGGTCTCGGATGGCGCATCGGACTGCAGATCTGCGAGATTCAGCGCGCCGCCGGGTCGCACGACGGCATTCACGGCCAGACCGTCCACCGCAACTTCACGGAATGACAGCGCACGATGCCACAGCGAATTCAGCTCCAGGTCGACACGCAGGTGATCGAAAGCCAGCAGCGGTCCGCCATCCGCATCTGGCAGTGCCAGTGCATCGATCTCGAGCACGAAGCTGAACGGATTGAAACGGATCTCACCGACAGTGAGTTCACGGGCGTAATCAGCCTTCACCGTATCCTTGAGCAGACCGGTCAGCAGTCGCGGCGCCGCATAGAAACCGAGCGCTGCGTACACCGCCAGCAATCCGGCCAGCACCAGCCAGGTCACCGGCCGGGTCAGAAACGAGAATGGCATCTTGCGCAGGGTTTCGGGCATCGCCGACCTCTTTGGCTGAATATTGCGTCATGCACCGAGCCTGCACAACCGGCACCGCGAATAGTGACACTGCAAGACCTCTCGGCATGCGCCGGGTGCGCATATACTCGCATCCGGTCATGAACAACGGGAGCTCCCTCATGCGCCTGCATCTCGCCGCCCTTCTCCTGTTCACCGCCTCAACTGCCCTCAGTCAGGCACAACCCGGCAATAGCTGGGATATCACCACCAGCATGCAGATGGCGGGCATGAAGATGCCCGGGCAGAAGCAGCAGGTCTGTGTTCCGGCAAACGCCGAGGGACCCGATGCGATGTCGGGTGACGACAAGCGGTGCACGATGAGTGATATCAGGCGTTCGCCTGGCAGGTACAGCTACAAGGTGACCTGCCCGGACGGCTCAGGCACCGGCGAGATGATCTACCACAACAAGGACAGCTACACCTCGAAAATGACCATTACCGCCGATGGAGAAACGATGGTCATGGTGTCGGAAGGCAAGCGCACAGGATCTTGCGATGCCGGTATACCGAACAAGCAGCTGGCAGCCATGCAGGCCCAGACAAACGCAGCCATGCAGCAGTCCTGCGGTGCCGTCGCAGATCTGCTGTTGCCAGCCAGCATGGACACCAACAAGTGTTCTGCCAAGGACAAGCAGCGGCTCTGCAACAAGCTCAATACACAGGAAGGCTATGACCTCGCGAGCCAACGTCAGCCCAGCGGCGATCCGACGCTGGATTCCGGACTCCTGCCCGCGGTGGAAAAATACTGTGGTGTCGCGGCCGGTTCGACACTGACGCGCCTGTGCGCGGACGCAAACCAGCGTGAAGATCTGGATTTCCTTGGCGCCCGGTGTCCGGCACTCGCCGCTCCCATCGCCCAACGCGAATGCGCGGGCCGCAGCTTCAGCACGCCACCAGCCGAGAAGTACCGGGATTTCTGCAATAGCTATGCACGCGACATGATGCAGGGCGGTGACGACAGCATCGTACCCAACACACAGGATGTGCTGAAGGAAGGCGCCAAGCGCCTGAAGGGACTGTTCGGTCGATAGACAAGGTGGGCACAGGGCCGATGTACCGGCTGGCGAGTTCACTGCTCTTGCTCGCCTTGCTGTGGCCAGCAGCAGCCCTGCCGGCAGCTTCGGACTCGCCGCCAGATCCCTGGCCCAAGGCCGCAGTCGCCTATCTCGTCGTCGTGAATGGCGCGGTACTGTGGGCGCGCGCTCCTGATCAAGCCCTGCCCCCGGCATCACTCACCAAGATCATGACGGCATTGCTGGTGCTTGAGCAGTGGTCGCCCGAAGCTATCGTGACCACCAGTCCACTTGCCGCGGCAGCAACCGGGTCCCGCCTCGGATTGCAGGCGGGCGATCAGTTGAACATGGTGTCGGCATTCGAAGCGCTGCTGGTGGTCTCCGCCAATGACGCCTGTACCGCACTCGCCGAGCACACTGCCGGCAGCGTTGAGAAATTTGTGCGGCTGATGAACCGCAAGGCTCAGGAACTGCAGCTCAACACGACTGACTTTCGCAACCCCTGCGGACTCGATGCGCCAGGGCATCGCTCATCGGCCAGCGACCTGTACCGTCTGACGATGCTGGCCATGAGCAAACCGGAGTTCGCCCGTGCGGTGCAGAAGACCGGGATCGCCGTCAGCACACTGGGCGGGCGGCGCTTGAAGAAAAGCAGCGGTAATCAGTTGCTCGGACGGCTGGACGGTACGATCGGCGTGAAAAGCGGGTTCACCAGCGGTGCCGGCAAGTGTCTGGTGGCCATCGTCCGCCGTGGCAGCGACGAAGTTGCAGTCGTGCTGCTCAATGCACCGGATCGCTGGTGGTCGGCCTCCATACTCGTTGAAGATGCCTTCGCGGCACTCGATGCCAGCCGCCACTGACACCATCCCGCGCTGGTTGCCGCCACTACTGGTCGTGCTGGCAGTCGGCATTGCCTATGTCAATGCACTGCAGGCCAGCTTTCAGTTCGATGACTGGGATGTGATCGTCCGCGACCCGCGCGTGCAGAATTTCGCTGCGTGGCGGGAATCCATGCCCGGCATGCGCCCGGTACTGAAGCTGAGCTATGCGCTCAACCATGCCAGCGGTTTTGCTGCGGCCGGCTTTCACGCAGTCAACATGCTGATTCATGCTGCCAATGGCCTGCTGATCCTGTATCTGATGCAGGGCCTGGAGATTCAGACCAGCCACCGGACGGGAGGTCTGGCGCTTGCGGCTGCACTGATCTTTGTCCTGCACCCCGTGCAGACCGAAGCCGTGACCTATGCATCAGGGCGTTCGACATCACTCAGCAGCTTTTTTGCGCTGGCGAGCGTGGCGGTGTGGGCCGCCGCGCGCAACAACCGACAGAACCCAGGCATATATATGTATGTCGCCTCGCCGCTGCTCATGCTGCTGGGTATCGCCACCAAGGAGAGCGCCGTGATGGTGCCGGCAGTGCTGCTGCTGTGGGCCGCTGCCGATGTATCCCGGCCTTTCCGCTGGCGACAGGTCTGGCGGCAATCCGCACTGCACTGGCTGTTGCTGCTGGCGGCACTCTCGGCGGCCCTGCTGCTTCCCGCCTATCAGCAGTTTCTGGCCACCAGCCTGGCCACGCGCTCCGTCGCTGAGAACCTGATCGCACAGTTGCACGGCATCAGCTATCTGCTCGGCCAACTGCTCAACATAGAGAACCTGAACGCCGATCCGGCCTTGCCGGTACAGACCACGCTGGATTTTCAGGGCGCACTGGTACTGGCAGGCATCGTGTGCACAGCCGGCATGGCGTTGAGCAATATTCGCCGCTTCCCGCTGCCCGCCTTCGCAGTGCTGTGGTTTCTGCTGTGGATGGCGCCCGGCAATTCGCTGCTGGCCCGACTCGACCTGGTGAACGACCGGCAACTCTATACGGCCCTGGCGGGTCCGGCCCTGCTGCTGGCAGCTGCAATACACCGACTCGGCCGACAGCAGCGCTACCTGGCCGTCATCGGACTGAGTGCAGTCCTGCTGCTGACCGGCTTCGCCACGCATCTGCGCAACGA
This sequence comes from Gammaproteobacteria bacterium, assembly GCA_044344525.1. Taxonomy (GTDB): domain Bacteria; phylum Pseudomonadota; class Gammaproteobacteria; order Steroidobacterales; genus SHZI01. The sequence continues at coordinate 3,762 of JBIJCV010000043.1, forward strand.
TATCTACCGCGACGAGGTCGGCTTCTGGCGCAACGTCGTGGCCCAGTCACCGCACAATGCGCGGGCCTTCAACAATCTGGGCGTCGCGCTGGCAGCCGAATGCGACCTGGTACGTGCAGAAGCGGCCTGGCGCCGGGCTCTGGTGGCAGACCCCGGCCATGTACGCGCCGCGGTAAACCTGCGCCTGCTGGAACAGGGCCTGCTGCCGGAAGGTCTGGGCGCCTGCCGGAACCTGTAACTTCGGTATAGCGCCTGACACGGTCCATGCCGTTACAATGGGCTGGCTGCGCCGCTCATCCGGCGTATATTTCCCGAACAACAAGGCGACCGGTATTTCCAGCCTGTGGAAATATCAGGCATATCAGCCCCCGCAAGGAGACAGAAATGTTCGACCGAAACAAGAAAGGCCCGTCCGATGACGCTCCGGCAAGCAGCTACCAGCCGGCCACCAGTCCGGCAGCCGAGGCCCGGCCCGCTGCAACAGTCAGCCCCGGCGCACAACCGGCAAACCGGCGGCGCGAAACCGCCGTAATCGGTGCCTCGATCCAGATCGACGGCCACCTGCGCGGACAGGAAGACCTGATCATCGAGGGCGAAGTTAACGGCACCGTCAATCTGGCCAGCAACACCCTGACCATCGGCAACCAGGCAAAGATCAAGGCCAATGTGTTCGCGCATACGGTTTATGTGGACGGCACGATGGAGGGCGACCTGTATGGCGCCGAGCAGGTGCTGATCCGCAAGACCGCACGGATGAAGGGCAACATCACCTCGCCGCGTGTCAGCCTGGAAGATGGCGCGTCGTTCAAGGGCTCCATCGAGATGGATCCGGAAGCTGTAAAGACCGCGATCAGCGGGGTCAGCAACACGCGCAGCACGTCGCCGGTCACGGCGGTGCAGTCGGCTGGCGCGCAGTCCAAGGCGGGCTGACGGGTTCGCCCGTCACTGCCAGGGTGAACCCGGCACTTCGCGCAACCCAGTCACAGGCGTCTGCTGACGCCGGGGGCGTGAATGCGCCCCTGTTTCGTCGCCTGCTGGAGTCGCAAAGTGCGGACCGGCGCGCCGTGGTTCTGGATCTTGGCCCGGCGCGCATGGAGACGGTGGCCCTGTTCAGCCAGTTCCGCTGCCGGCTCGAGTTTGCCGATCTGGGCGACGGTTTCGAGCAGTTGAATGCAGAAGCTGATCCGCTTCTGCTGCGCGAGATAGCCGAGGCCCTCCTGCCGCGACGCCGCCAGGAGGCGGCGGATATCGTGCTGTGCTGGGACCTGTTGAACTATCTGCAACGGCCGGCACTGAAGGTACTCATGGCACGCGTTGCCGCGCGTTCGCGGCCGGGCACCCTGGTCCACGCGCTGATCGCCTATTCCGCGCCGCGCATGCCGGCGAAGCCCGACCGGTATGCGGCGATGCCCGATGGCCGGCTACTCATTCAGCACACATCCGGCGTTGAGTGCGCAGCACCGCGCTATACGCCCGAGGATCTGCGGCACTGCCTGCCCGACTACACGATAGAAAGTGCCATGCTGCTCAAGAACGGGATGCAGGAATTCCTGCTGCGCTCGACGCGACCAACCGGGGACTGACGCTTCCCGATGCTTGCCATCTGGATAGCTGCAGCATTTTCCCTGGGACTGCTGGCCCGGCAACTCAAACTGCCGCCGCTGGTAGGCTTCCTGGCGGCGGGTTTTCTGCTCAACGCGTTCCATGTCGAACGCACGCCGCTGCTCGATGACATCGCCCATCTGGGCGTACTGCTGCTGCTGTTTACGGTCGGCCTCAAGCTGCGCCTGAAACACCTGCTGCGTGCGGAGGTCTGGGGCGTCGGCAGCCTGCAGTTCGTGATCACGCTGGTGCTCGCGCAATGGCTGCTGCGGACCATCACCGACTTGCCGCTGGGTGCCGTGCTGGCGGTGACTAGTGCCTTTGCCTTTTCCAGCACGGTACTCGCGGCCAAGATTCTGGAAGAAAAACGCGAGATACGCGCCTTCCACGGCCGGGTAGCCATCGGCATCCTGATCGTGCAGGACGTCATCGCCGTCGCCATCCTCGGCGCCTATGGGGCGAGCCAGCTGGACTGGCCGGCAGCGCTCGTGCTGCTGCTGCCCTTGCTAAAGAAACCCCTGGAAAAACTGCTCAGCCTCACCGGTCACGGCGAACTGCTGGTGCTGCTGGGTGCAGTGCTTGCATTGGGCATCGGCGGTTATGGCTTCGAAGCGATCGGCCTGTCCCCGGAGCTGGGCGCCTTGCTGACCGGCATGCTGCTCGCCAATCACCCGCGGGCCGTCGAACTCAGCGACTCGCTATGGGGCATGAAAGAGTTTTTCCTGGTCGGCTTCTTCCTGACCGTCGGCCTGACTGATCTGCCCGGCTGGTCAACCCTGGGCCTGGCGTTGATTCCGCTCGCGCTGATTCCGCTCAAGATCATGCTGTATTTCCTGCTCCTGCTGGCCTTCGGACTGTCAGCACGAACGGCGTTTCTGGCCGGACTCAGCCTCGCCAGCTACAGCGAATTCGGCCTGATCGTGATGGCCGCAGCGGCCAAATATGGTCTGGTGGACAACTCATGGGTGGTGGCCACGGCGATCGCCGTTGCGTTGTCGTTCGCGATTGCTGCGCCACTCAACCGCTACGCCCATGACATCTATGGCGTCCTGGAGCGCTGGCTGCGCCTATTCGAACGTCGCACCCGCCATCCGGATGACGAGCCGGTGTCGCTCGGCAAGGCCGAGGTAGCCGTCGTCGGCATGGGCCGGGTAGGCACCGGTGCCTACAACCACGTCCGGGAAATCGGCAAGAAGGTGGTCGGCCTGGACAGCGACCTCGGCAAAGTCGAGCGGCATCTGCGCGAAGGACGCCGCGTGGTGTATGCCGATGCCGAGGATCCGTTGCTCTGGCATCGTCTGCGTCTGGATGCCGTACAGGTCATCATCCTGGCCCTGCCTGACACCGAGGCGAAGATTCTTGCCAGCCAACAGCTGCGCTTGCGGGGTTACAAGGGACTGATCAGCGCCACCTACGTGTGGCCTGAAGAGCGCGAGCCAATCCTCGCCGCCGGCGCCGATGTTGCCTACAACTACTTTGCCGAGGCTGGCGTCGGCCTGGCCAGCGACACCTTCGAAGCGCTTGCACCAGCCGGCAAATCCCGCCCTAATATCCGGCCTCCTGAACACACAGACCGAAAACAATGAGCCCAACGCTGACTGCCGTCCATGCCGAGACCGATATCCTGCCCGCATGGCGCGGCACCCCGGTCGCTGAACTGCTCGCCCTGCACAATCTGGGCGTCAGTGCGCGCCACTACGACCATCCACAGATTCTGATCGCCACCTGTCTGGAGCAGCAGACGCCGCTGCGGATTCCCGCCGGTTTTGCCGTCAGCCTGCACACTGCAGCAGCAAACCTCAAGCGTGACCCCTTCAAGGTTTCCTGGGCCATCGGCATCGCCGGCGTGTCGGCCATCGCCATCATCGGCCACAGTGACTGCGGACTGACTGGCTTGCGTGAACAGCGCGGGGCGTTTGTCGGTCGCATGATCGAGGTTGCCGGCTGGGAACGCGCTGCAGCCGAACAGCACTTCGATCACTGGAGCGACCTGTTTGCCGTCGATGACCCGGCCAGCTTCGCCGCAGCGGAAGCGGCGCGCCTGCGCATCCGCTACCCGAAGATAACCGTCGCCGCCCTGCTGTACGATGCAAGCGATGAAACGCTGCTGCAGATCGACGCGTAGCTCTGGCAGCAGCGGTCAGGAGAAGTGATGCGCAGAACCCTGCTGTTCATGCTGGTAGCCCTGCTTTCCGGCTGTGGTGCCAAGGCACCGCAAACAGATCTCGTCATCCCGATCAATGTACGGTGCAGCACCTGTACCGACTACATTCGCTGCGATAACGCGGCGGGCAATCCGGCGGTTCATGACCCGGCTTTCAGCCTCTACGAGTTGCAGGCCAAAGGGCCGGGCAACGACATCACCACGATCCCGGAGTACTTCCTGCAGTTCGTCGAGCCAAAGACCAGCTATACACGCCCGCTGGCGGTGCATGCACAGATGGTCGAAGTGTCCGGCCAACTCGACCGGCACACGAGTACGGAGCAGACTGCAACCATCGACGTGGTCCGGCACCGCATCAGCCTGCCGGATGCGTGGATCGATCAGCTGAACGGCGAATGGCACGGCACCGATGACAGTCCCAAGGGCATCTGCCGCATCCTCGGTCGTCAGGAAGGCGGGCAAATAGCTGAGCTCTTTGTGGAGAAGGCGCAATGATCAGTTCCCGTTTACTGACCACGATCGTGCTCTGCACGACGCTGATCGCCGGTTGCACCACCAGCATGACGGGCCGCCGGCAGCTGATGCTGGTTTCCGAACAGGAAGCCATCAGTGCGTCCCGGCAGCAGTATCTGCAGACCATGAGCAAGCTGGGCTCGGAGGGCAAGCTGGTTACCGACCCGAAACTGCTGGCGCGTGTCGACACGATCACCGGACGACTGATCGCGCAGGCCATCATCATGCGGCCGGAGACGCAGAAATGGGAATGGAGCGTGCAGGTCATCGACGAGCCGAAAACCGTCAATGCCTGGTGCATGGCCGGCGGACGGATGGCGCTCTACACCGGGCTCATCCAGAAGGTTGACCCTACCGATGATGAACTCGCCCAGGTGATGGGGCACGAGATCAGCCACGCGCTCGCCAATCACACCGCCGAACGCATGTCGGTCGCGATGGCCAGCCAGCTGGGCGCGGTCGCCGTAGGCGTTGCCTCTGATTCAGCCGGTGGCATGGCTGCGGCGCAGGCAGCAGCAGCGCTGGCCATCACGCTGCCAAACAGCCGCGCGTCGGAAACGGAAGCAGACCGGATCGGTATTGAACTGGCCGCCAAGGCCGGTTATGACCCGCGCGCAGCGGCGACGCTGTGGCAGAAGATGGCCAAGGCCGGCGGCAACGGGCCACCCCAGTTCCTGAGCACTCATCCGGCACCAGGCAACCGGCAGGCGACGCTTGCGGCTCTGGTGCCGCAGATGCTGCCCTGGTACCAGAAACCCGGACCGCGACCGATGTATCAGCTGGTCAGAACGGCACCGGTAGCAGCACCAAAGAGCACGAAGA
>JBIJCV010000275.1:0-3331 GCA_044344525.1 Gammaproteobacteria bacterium
GCAGCCCCGAAAAAAAGGCATACAGCGAGGGGATCGCCAGCGTGAAATGCCCAAGCATGATGATGATGCCGCCATACCAGATGGCGCGCCGGGCGCCGAGCAGCCGGTCAGCAATCCAGCCGCCGGGCAATGCCACCATGTAGACCGCAGCGGTATAGAGGCCGTAGATAGCAGTTGCCGTCGCATCTGTCAGGCCCAGGCCGCCATCGTCCACGGCCTCTACCATGAACAGCACCAGCAGAGCGCGCATTCCGTAGTAGCTGAAGCGTTCCCAAAGTTCGGTGAAGAACAGGGTGCGCAAACCGGGCGGATGGTGTGCGCCGTTCAGGCTGTCGCGCCGATCCGCGGTAGAGGATATGCCGATCGTCATCGATCAGGCCGCCGCCATCAGGCGGGCTTGTCGCTGACGGTTGCTTTCACCGGACGCGAAAGAAACCGGGCCATAAGAATGCCGCACTCGTAAAGCAGGTACATCGGAATGGCGAGCAGCGTCTGTGAAAACACATCGGGTGGCGTCAGAAACATGCCTACCACGAAGGCACCGAGAAAAACGTACTGCCGGTTCTTCGTCAGCGTATCGATGCTCACCACGCCGATCAGAATCAGCAGCACCGTGACGACTGGCACCTCGAACGCAATACCAAAAGCGATAAACAGCACCAGCACGAAATCCAGATAGCTGCTGATATCGGTCATTACCTGAACGTTATCAGGGGCCGCTGTCGCAAAAAAACCGAACATCACCGGGAAGATCACGAAGTAGGCAAACATCACGCCCAGATAAAACAGCACTACGCTTGAAACAAGCAGTGGCACGGCGAGCCGCTTTTCGCGGCGGTACAGGCCGGGCGCCACAAACGCCCAGACCTGATAAAGCACCACCGGAATGGCCAGCATGATGGCCACATAAAAACTTGTCTTGAGGGGCGTCAGAAAGGGCGAGGCCACGTCCGTGGCAATCATCGTTGCCCCCTTTGGCAGCTTTTCCATCAGCGGGCGGGATACTGCTGTAAATATTTTTCCGCTGAACGGCATGAGGCAGATGAAGACGGCAAGCACCGCACCACCAGCCTTCAACAGGCGCGAGCGCAGCTCCAGCAGATGCGACATCAGGCTGGCTTCCGGTAGCTGCTCCGGAGATTCGGCGTGCTTATCCTCGGCCATGCGGTGCCAGCGAGGCTATGATCCTGACCCGCGCACCTGATCCAGGGGTCCGGCGGCAGCTGGCGAAATTTCAGTTTCTGCCGCGGCAGCCGTTTCAGCAGCGTTCGGGATCAGCGCATCTACACCGGGCCGGCTGAAGGCGGGTACGCTCTGGTCTGCAGCAGTTGCCGTCGGTGTCGAGTGGCTTGCCCTGCGTTCTTCCGTTTCGATCTCTTCGCGAATCTGACTGGTAAATGTGCGTGCCATCCGCCGGGCCTGACCGGCGTATCGTCCGAGCTGGTCGGCAACTTTCGGCAGCTTTTCAGGACCAAGGACGATCAGTCCAAGGGCGAACAGCAAGGCCAGCTCCCAGAAACCAACTTCAAACATGACGGTGGGCCGCTATCGCGGACGCTCAGGCTTTGCCGTGGGGATCGGCTTCGTGCTTGTGCGCAGCGGACTCGGAAAACTCCGCATCGGCCTTGCCGATCTGCTTGGGATCGGTGGGCGCATGTTCCGCATCGCCCATGGCCTTGCGAAAACCCTTGACCGCACCGCCCAAGTCAGTGCCGATATCCTTGAGACGCTTGGTGCCAAAGATGGCTATGACGATGACCAGAATAATCAGTAGTTGCCAGATGCTGACGCCGCCCAGACCCATGATGGATTCTCCCGTGGAAACGAACCGTGTACGCAGGATGAAAGGATACCCTAAGCGTTTAGGATAGCGGGATCATCGCGCTGCCGGGTGACAAACATCACGCTTGGCACGCACGATGGCTTCCGTTCAGCCATGTGGAACATGCAGCAAGAAGGTTGCAGGGCCGGTATTGATCAGTTCGATGTCCATATTCGCGCCAAATTGCCCGGTCTGCGTGGGGCAGCCCAGTGCTTTGGCGCTGGCCACGAGGCTATTGAAGAGCGTCTGTCCCACTTCAGGGCTGGCAGCCCGCTCAAAGCCGGGCCGGTTGCCACGCGAAGTGTCGGCTACCAAGGTGAACTGCGGTACCAGCAGCAGTTCACCACCGGTGTCCCGGAGGCTCAGGTTCATGCGGTCTGCTGCATCGGCAAAAATCCGGTATGCAAACAGGCGCTCCGCCAGGCGGGCCGCCTGTGCCGGTCCATCTGCCTGCTCTACACCGATGAAAACGAGCAAACCCGGCCCAATTGCAGCAGTCTGCTGGCCATCTACAGTGACCGTCGCCTTTTTGACCCTTTGTAGCAGCGCAATCATCGGTCGTTTTCCATAAAGAAGGTCATTACGCGTCAATAATGATAAAAATAACCCACATTTGGTTTCTTAAAGATTTTGTGGATTTATAGATCTTTAAAATACGATTTAATTCGAACTCTGTGGGATAAGTAAGCGAATAAATGTGTTTTTTGTCGCGAAATGAGCTATCCGGGATGCTTTTGGCTGTGGCGCTCACGCTGATAGCTGCCTGCGGACCTGATCCATCCGTCCGTCAGCCTGGCGAGGCGCCCGGCCTGAAAACCTATCGCCATGCAATGGATCAGGCGCCCACCAGCCTGGATCCCACGCAGGCGGCCACTGTTTACGCGAACCATGTGGTCGTCAACGCCTACGATACGCTTTACGCCTACAAGTACCTGGCCCGGCCCTATCAACTAAAGCCGAATCTGGCCGCTGATTTTCCGGCTGTTTCCGCCGATGGACTCACCTACACCATCCGCATCAAGCAAGGGGTGCGCTTCATCGATGACCCCTGCTTTCCGGACGGGCGCGGGCGTGAGCTTATTGCCGAGGATCTCGTCTATTCGATAAAGCGGCAGTTTGATCCGAAGAATCAGCCGCAGGGCGCGTGGCTCTGGCAGGGGCGCATAGTCGGGCTGGACGAATGGAAGGCGGCCGGCGCCAACTACGACCGGCCGGTCACCGGGTTGCGTGCGATCGACAGATACACACTTGAGATTCAGCTGACCCGCCCCTATCCGCAGCTTACCGATACCTTTGCCCAGGGATACTCGGCCGTTGTTCCGCGTGAAGCCGCCGAGAAGTACGGCAAGGTGCTGGGGGTCCATCCGGTCGGCTCGGGACCCTTCCGGCTGCTCAGTTACGACTCCTCGCGTGTGGTGATGGAGCGCAATCCCTACTACCGGCAGGAGCCGGTAGACCTGCGCGCGGAGGGTTACGATCCGGCCACTCAGGCCCACACTGGTGTCGAAG
>JBIJCV010000028.1:0-9888 GCA_044344525.1 Gammaproteobacteria bacterium
GAGATCCAGCGACTCATCGGCCGCTCGCTGCGCGCCGCTGCCAATCTTGAAGCGCTGGGTGAGCGGACGATCACCCTCGACTGCGATGTGCTGCAGGCCGATGGCGGTACGCGGACCGCGGCCATTTCGGGCAGCTATGTGGCGCTGGTGATCGCCATCGAGTCGCTACTGCGCAGCCGTACTGTTGCGAGCAGCCCCCTGCACGGCCAGATTGCCGCGGTATCGGTCGGGATCTTTCGCGGTCAGCCGGTTCTGGATCTCGACTACGCAGAAGACGCCGCCGCTGAAACCGACATGAACGTCGTGATGAATGAGGCCGGAAGTTTTATCGAGGTGCAGGGTACCGCCGAAGGACACGCCTTCCGGCGCGATGAACTCAACACGCTACTTGACCTTGCAGCGACCGGTATCCGCGACATCATGGCGGCACAGACTGCCGCGATCGATGACTGGCGTCAGCAGCAGAAGCCCGGCAGCCGGGGCCGCTCTGCCTGAAGGCGCATGCCGATGCCCCGCCAGCTTGTGCTCGCCAGTGGCAATCCCGGCAAGCTGCGTGAGTTCCAGCAGTTGCTGGGTTCTGGCTGGCAGCTGATTGCGCAATCCGGTCTGGGCGTTTCAGCCATTGCGGAAACCGGCACCACCTTTCGCGAGAATGCGCTGCTCAAAGCGCGGCATGCATCTGCTGCCAGTGCCTTGCCAGCGCTCGCCGACGACTCAGGCATCGAAGTCGATGCCTTGAATGGCGCGCCGGGCATTTATTCCGCCCGGTATGCGGGCACAGGCGCCACTGATGCCGCCAATAACGCCAGGCTGCTGGCCGAACTGGCCGGCGTACCCGCTGTACGGCGCACGGCACGCTATCGCTGCTGCCTGGCTTTCGTGCGGGATGCCGACGATGCGGCGCCACTGTTTGCCGAGGGCATCTGGGAGGGGCGGATTGCAGAAACCTGCCGGGGCACGGGCGGCTTTGGCTACGATCCGCTATTCATCGATCTGCACAGCGGAAAGTCAGTCGCCGAGATGGATCTCGCCGAAAAAAACCTGCGCAGTCATCGCCACGCAGCGCTGCGGCGGCTTCTGGCGCTCCTGCCAGTTGCGGATTGAAGGCCCGTTTGCCGAAGTTCTTATTCACAAGGTCGGGCGACTGGTCAAATATCATGGAGATACAGTCGCAGTATTAAGTTGAACGACCACTAATACGGTGTATCTGATTGATTTATATTGATTTGTAGTTTTGGCTATTTCTTCACCAAACCAGCAGCTTCCCTCTTGGTGCAGCAAGCGCAGCAGCATGAAAGCAAAGCTTCCACAGAGTTATCCACAGCTTCTGTGGATAACATTCCGGCTTGCCATGCAGAAGGCTAATCGCTATTCTTCGGCGCCCTTTGGTCGTCCCGGCCTCAGGGCGAATCCCTACCAGCGGTGCCAGCGATCATGAAAGCCGACATACATCCCGCCTACGCGGAAATCAAAGTAGCCTGCAGCTGCGGCAACGAGTTCCTTACCCGGTCCACGCTTGGACACGATCTGAGTATCGAGGTTTGTTCTGCCTGTCATCCGTTCTATACCGGCAAGCAAAAGATGCTGGATACCGCCGGACGGGTCGACAAGTTCCGCCGCAAATACAGTCGCGCCTGATATCAGCCGCGCTGTTTTTTACAGCACGCTCAAACGCCGGCATCCCGCGATGAATTGCACCGACTGGTGCATGGTCGAGTCTCGTTCCCTATAATGTGGCGCTGTTTGGTCCGGGTGCTGTCTGTCAAGGCGGCGCAGCGACTGAACCCTCGTCGCCGCAATACAAACCTGGGAGCCGGATAGACCAATGAGCGACGCCAAACAGAACGAACGAAGCTATATCGTCAGGGATACGAGCTCGGGCAAGGAGTTTGCACTCGGATCCCGTTCCGGAACCACTGGTCCGGACGTGGTCGATATTCGCAGCCTCTTCACCTCCCAGGGCCTGTTTACCTACGATCCGGGTTACGGCTCAACCGCAAGTTGCGAGAGCAAGATCACCTACATCGACGGTGACAAGGGCATCCTCATGTACCGGGGTTACCCGGTTGAGCAGCTTGCCGGAAAGAGTTCTTTCATCGAAGTTGCCTGGTTGCTGCTGTATGGCGAGCTGCCTGTACAGTCCCAGCTGGTTGAATTCGATCGCTCGATCCGTACCCACACCATGCTGAACGAGACCATCCTGCGTCTCTTCAACGGTTTCCACTACGACGCCCATCCTATGGCCATGGTTGCCGGTGTGGTCGGATCGATGTCGGCCTTCTATCACGACACCACGGATATCCATGATCCGCGCCACCGCGACATCTTCGCGCACCGGATCATTGCCAAGCTGCCGACAATTTCCGCAGCTGCCTACAAGCATTCGCTTGGCCAGCCCTTTACCTATCCGCGCAACGACCTGAACTATTGCTCGAACCTGCTGCACATGTTTTTTGCGGTGCCGGCCGAGGACTATCACATCGATCCGGTCGCAGCCGAAGCGCTCGACCTGCTGTTCATCCTGCATGCTGATCATGAACAGAACTGCAGTACCTCGACGGTGCGCATGGCCGGCAGTTCCGGCGCCAATCCCTACTCTGCGGTGGCCGCCGGCATTGCGGCGCTGTGGGGTCCTGCGCACGGTGGTGCCAACGAAGCCGTACTCAAGATGCTCGAAGAGATCGGTACCGTGGCCAATATCCCGAAGTACCTCGCCAAGGCGAAGGACAAGGACGATCCCTTCCGTCTGATGGGCTTTGGTCATCGCGTCTACAAGAACCACGACCCGCGGGCCACGATCATCCGTGAGACCTGCCACAAGGTGCTCGCACGCCTGGGCCGGAACCAGCCGCTCTTTGATCTGGCGCTGCAGCTTGAAGAGATTGCGCTGAAAGATCCCTACTTCATCGAGAAGAAGCTCTACCCAAACGTCGATTTCTACTCGGGGGTTATCTATCGGGCGCTGGGTATTCCCAAGTCAATGTTCACCGTGATGTTCGCCATCGCCCGGACTGTGGGCTGGGTGGCGCACTGGCGGGAAATGATCACCGATCCGGATGGCCGTATTGGCCGCCCCCGCCAGCTCTATACGGGTCCGACACGCCGCGACTACGTGGATGTCAACAAGCGCTGACCTGCCTCGCTCAGGGTGAATACGGCCCAGGTTCTGGCGGCAGATCGAGCAGCGCAGCCAGCTCACGGATTCCGGCGCGCCGCATTGGCCGCCCGTCTATCGGGCTGAGCGGTGCGTGGCCGCGCAGGCGTAGCGGGAACACCGTACTGGTGAAGTCGCAGCCATGCACGCTGAATCGATAGCCGGGAAACTGCTCCACTTCGTCATGCCTGAGCCGATGACGCCGGGCGATGCTCCGGTAACCCACCCCCAGTGATTCCAGGCTTGTACTGACTGCTTCAGGCGTGTCGCTGAACAGGTGCAGATCAACGCTGGTATGAATCGTGGCGTTGCCGCTCAGTACGTCGCTCACCAGTCGCGGCTGATAAGGGCCGAGATCGCGCATCAGTTCAAAGGCAGCCTGGCGCAGCGTCTTGAGCAGTTCCGGCAGTGATCCGCCGTGAAAAATCCGGTTGCGCTCGGCCAGCGCAGCCTCGATTTCCGCATTATCGGGCAGCTGAGCCTTGCGGCCCAATCCAAGGCGTGCCGCCGCTTTTTCCTTCGCGCTGCGGAAATCGAGCAGACCTTCTTCCTGGATGATCCGCGCCGTCTCCACGGCAAGAGTCAGGCGCTGATGATCCGGGCGATCACGCTTAGAAGATCTCATTCACGTTACCCGCTGGCGTTGACTGGCGTCCGCCGTCGGTCGCCGTACTGCTGGGGGATCCGGGTGTTTTGAGGTCTGATTCCCGGAACAGTTCAAAAATGCTGTCGGGATCGCCGGAGGCTGCCGGCAGCCCGGTCTCGGCAGAAATGCGTGCGGTTACGATGCCCGGCGGTTGTATGAGCGGTGTCTCCGGCACGCCATGCAATGCGTCAGCCATGAAGTACAGCCACATGGGCAGAGCGGTGCGGCCGCCTTCTTCGCGTGCACCCAGGCTGCGCTCCTGGTCAAAGCCCACCCAGGCGGTAGCGACCAGTTGGCCGTTGAAGCCGCTGAACCACGCATCACGACGGTCGTTCGAGGTCCCTGTCTTGCCGGCAATGTCGGTACGCCCGAGGGCCAGCGCGCGGACACCAGTGCCCCGCCGGATCACGTCGCGCATCATGTCGTAGACCAGATAGGCGTTCTCGGCCGTGATGATCCGCGGCGCGCGTCCGTCTGCCGACATGAAATCCGGTGCTTCGATCGCTGCAGGCTGCCAGGCCTGTGCATGCGCGATCATTTCCTGTGCATCCAGGTAAGCAGGGATTTCCGGCCCGCTCCTGGCGGGTACGGGTGCTGGTGCTGGTGCTGTATCAACGACAACGGTACCGGCTTCAGTCTGCGGCTCATTCGGGCCGAACCAGCGCGCCGTGCAGCTTGCGCAAACCACGCGGGCCGGTGCCTGGAAAATCACCGCCCCGTATGCATCCTCGATCCGCTCTATAAGGTACGGCTCCACGCGATAGCCGCCATTGGCGAATACGGCAAATCCAGCCGCCATGTCTCTGGGCGTGGCCTCGCCGCTGCCGAGCGCCATGGTCGGATTCGGTGGCATGGCGCTGTCCGGCAGACCAAAGGGCCTGATATACCGGATAGCCCTGGCGATCCCGGTGCGCAGCAGGACCCGGATGGTGACCAGATTCAGCGATTTGACCAGACCTTCGCGCAGGCGGGTTGGTCCATAGAATTCCCCGGAGTTGTTCTGTGGCCGCCACTCGTCGGCATCGGTTCCGGTGTTCTCAAACACCACCGGCGCATCGTTGACGATCGTTGCCGGCGTGAATCCGTGCTCCAGCGCTGCTGAATAGACGAAGGGCTTGAACGAGGAGCCCGGCTGGCGCTTCGCCTGAACGGCCCGGTTGAATTTGCTGGAAAAGAAGTCGTATCCGCCGGACAGTGCCACTGTCGACCCATCCAGAGGATCCAGTGCTACCAGCGCCCCTTGCACGACGGGCAATTGCGCCAGCAGCCAGCCACGACTGACGGTGCGCAGCAGATAGACGACATCGCCGGCCGAGACGATCTCCGCAACGCCTTGCGGTGACGGGCCGACGGTTTCGTCATCGACATATGGTCGCCATCTGAGGTTGGCCCAAGGTACGGTGACTTGACCGATGTCGTGTACGAACAGGGTTGCCGAGTTGTCCTGGTGCAGGCTCGTTACCAGAGCCGGGTAAAGATCCGGATGTAGCGGGTAGGCGTCGAGCAGTCTCTGTCGTCCGGCATCGTCTGTCGGCAACGGATCGTCGGCATGTGAGGCCGCGCCGCGGTAACCGTGTCGCCGATCGTACTCAAGCAGGGCGGTGCGCAGCGCGCGATCCGCGCTGCCCTGCAAGTGGCTGTCTATGGTGGTGGTTACCCGATAGCCACGGCTGGTGATGTCAGCACCAAAACGGGCCACCATTTCAGCGCGCACCATTTCCGCGATATAGGGCGCATCAAGTTCTGCCGACGGCACATAGAGATGCGATTCAACCGGTGTGGCGAGCGCCTGCTGGTACTCCCCGTTATCGATGAAGTCGAGCTCCAGCATCCGGCGCAGCACGTATGCGCGGCGCTCCCCGGCACGTACCGGATCGGAAACCGGATTCAGCAGCGAGGGTGCTTTGGGGATGCCGGCTATGGTTGCGGCCTCTGCGACCGACAGCTGATCCAGCGGCTTGCCGAAATAAACTTCCGCTGCTGCTGCGATTCCGTAAGCGCGCTGGCCAAAGAAAATCTTGTTGAGGTAAAGCGCGAGGATGTCTTCCTTGCTGAACGCCTGCTCGATCTGCAGCGCCAGCAGCAGCTCCTTGGCCTTGCGCACGAAGGTTCGTTCAGAGCTTAAAAAATAGGCGCGCGCGAGCTGCTGGGTGATGGTGCTGCCGCCCTGTGTGCGGCTGCCGGTCAGGATGAGATGGCTGCCCGCACGCATCAGTCCCTCGTAGTCAAAGCCGGGGTGCTCGAAAAAGCGGTCGTCTTCTGCGGCAAGCACCGCATGGACGAGCAACGGCGGAATATCGCTGTACCTGACCGGGATGCGACGGTATTCGCCAAGCTGCGCAATGAGACGTGCGTCACGGGAATAGATACGCAGCGGTACCTGCAGTGGAACGTCCTGCATATGCTCCACCGAAGGCAGGCCTGGTGAAAGAAAATACCAGGCCGTACCAGCGGTTACGCCACCGGCGATGATGCCGGTGAGCACAATGCCGAGCAGTGCGAACAGGATTCGAATCAGAAATTTCATTGAGAAGCAGGAAAGGTACCTTGCGCGGGCCTTAACGATTATGCATATTGGCTGCGGTTTTTGGGCAAACCTACTGAAAGGTGGGGACGCAAAGCTACCGGTCTACGGGACTGCTTGAGGAACTGCGCCGTGTTTTGGTGCAGCCGTAAGTGCAGAATCCTACGACAGCGGGGCCGCCAGATTACGGACTTCCTGATGTGTCCGTTATCTGTACCCTCTGCGTAAGACTCTATCTGTGCTTGCCGTTCCGGGTGCGATTCAGATCGCTCCCCGCGGCCTTGGCGCGCTGCTCCCCATGCGTTGTTCTGCCGGTGACCGGGCCTCTGGACCAGATGCCGCCCAAGCCTGCCTTTTGCTGGCAGGTTGCGGCGGAAAGCTGGCCAGGTGACGAGCGTCACATCGCGTTTCTATCGGCGGTGATATATGGTTAAATGCAAATCGTGACGTGCCGAAGACGATATTCGCGCAACTTCCGGGTTTAGAAGGGAAAAGCTGTGCTTTTCGGTTCACGTTCCAGGTCCCTGATTGGCCTTGACATAACAACCTCATCGATCAAGCTCGTTGAGTTGTCTCAGAGCGGCAAGAACTTCCGTGCGGAGAGCTATGCCGCGGAGCCAACGCCGCCCAACTCGATCAATGAGAAAACGATCGTCGATGCACCGGCTGTGGGCGAAGCCATTCGTCGCGCCGTAAAGCGTGCGGGCACCAGCTCGAAAGACGCTGCCATCGCGATCGGCGGTGATGCCGCAATTACCAAGATCATCCAGATGCCCAGGCGCTTCACCGCGCGTGAGCTCGAAGGACAGGTCGAGATTCAGGCCGATCAATACATTCCCTTCCCGATGGAAGAGGTCAGTTTTGATTTCGAGGTGATGGGGCCGTCAGCGACGGATCCCGAGATGCTCGACATTCTGCTGGTTGCAACCCGTACCGAGAACGTCGATCAGCGCAAGGCTGCCGTCGAAGCGGCCGGGCTCGTGGCCCGTGTCGTCGATGTCGAGCCCTTTGCGCTTGAAAACGCCTGTCATCTTCTCGTCCACCAGATGCCGGACGGCGGCATGCAGCACCAGATCGCCATCGTCGACTTCGGTGCCAGCAACACCACCTTCAGTGTGTTGAAGGACATGCGGGTGGTGTACACGCGCGATTTCTCCTTCGGTGGGCAGCAGCTCACCGAGGAAATCATGCGCACCTACGGTCTCAGCCTCGAAGATGCGGGGCGTGCCAAGAAAGAGGGCGGACTGCCCGGCAATTACCAGCCGGAAGTGCTTGATCCGTTCATGGACGACATGACCCAGCAGGTCAGTCGTTCGCTGCAGTTCTTTCTCGCTTCTGGCGGCGGCCGGGAGCAGCCTGACCAGATTCTGGTCTGCGGCGGTTGTGCAAACATCCCGGGTGTTGCAGACGTCATTTCAAGCAAGGTCGGCATACCTACCGAGATCGGTGATCCACTCGGCCAGATGAAGATCTCCAGCCGGGCCAAATCACAGGGCATCCGCAAGGACTCCACTGCACTGCTGACCGCATGTGGGCTCGCGCTTCGGAGTTTCGACTGATATGCCACGCATTAATCTACTGCCCTGGCGCGATGAGCTGCGCACCAAGCGGCGCAACCAGTTCTTTATCGGCTTGGGTGCGGCGGTCGGTGCTGCCGGTCTGGTGATCCTCGCCTCGAATTTCGTCATGGACGGGGTCATCAGTAGCCAGAAGGGCCGCAACAAGCTGCTGGAAGACGAGATCGCCATGCTTGACGCGCGCATCACCGAAATTCTTGATCTCGAAGCGAAGAAAGAACGCCTCCTGGCGCGCATGGAGATCATCGAGCAGCTTCAGCGCAGCCGGCCCGAAATCGTGCATGTGGTTGAGGAGCTGGTGAAGACGCTGCCTGACGGCGTTCGCCTGACGGCGGTTAAGCAGTCAGGCAAGCGGATAGAGATTCGCGGCGATGCGGAGTCGAACACCCGGGTGTCCGCCTTCATGCGCAATCTCGACAAGTCACAATGGTTTACGCAGCCGGACCTCGAGATCGTTGAGGTGCGCGAAGCGGGGGCCAAGGCCAAGAAGGGCGTACCGCAGGAAACCGGCGAGTTTGCCGGCCGCTCCTCGCAGTTTGTGGTGTATGCCAGCCAGGAATCCGAGGCGGGTGATGATGAGGAGGTTGGAAAGTGAACTTCCTTGACGATCTCCGCAACCTTGATATCAACGATATCGGCCGCTGGCCGTTCCCGATTCAGGCATTTTTCATCGCGCTGGTGTTCATCGTCGCTGGTGTCGGCGGTTTCTGGACCTTCGTCTGGCAAAACCAGATGCCGAAACTCGAAAAAGCGCAGGCGGAAGAGCGTGACCTGCGCAATACCTTCGAGAGCAAACAGCGCAAGGCGGCGAATTTCAGTGCCTACAAGGCGCAGCTTGCCGAAATCGAGCGCTCCTTTGGCACGATGCTCCGGCAATTGCCGGGCAAGACCGAAATCCCCAATCTGCTGGTGGATATTTCCCAGACCGGGCGCGGTTCCGGCCTGCAGGAAGAACTGTTCCAGCCTGGAGAAGAGATCCGCAAGGATTTTTATGCGGAAAAACCGATCAAGATTCGTTTGTCCGGCTCGTATCACGAGTTTGGCCGCTTTGTCAGCGATATCGCCGCGCTGCCCCGTATCGTGACCTTGCACGACATCGAGATCGCGCCCAAGGGCAAGGACCCGGGCTTCGACGAACTGGTGCTCAACGTCACTGCAAAAACCTATCGCTATCTTGATGAGGATGAACTGCAGGCGGCAGCGGCTGCCGAGACGGAGGCCAAAGGGCCGCGTGGCAAGGGCAAGCAATCCAGAACGACCCGCGAGAACAGCAAGGGTGCCAAAAAAGCAGCCAAAGGCGGGTCGGGGAAGAAGAGCTAGATGATCAGGGTTCCATCCATGCTGTACAGCTTTCGTCTCTGGCAGACAGGTACCGGTTTTCTGCTTGCGTCCGTGTTGTTGACCGGCTGCGGTGGCGGCCAGTCCGACCTCATGAAATATATCGATACGGTCAAGGCGCGCCCGGGTGGCCGCATCGAGGCGCTACCGCAGGTCAAGCCTTACGAGACATTCAATTACTCGGCAGATTCTCTGCGTTCGCCATTCGTTCCTGACCAGCCCCAGGGCCGCGCAGGTGCGACGGGACCGCGTCCGGATTCTGCGCGCCCGAAGGAATATCTGGAACAGTTCCCGCTCGATACGCTGTCGATGGCGGGAACCCTGAGTCAGGGCCAGTCGAATTACGGGCTGGTGCAAACTGCCGACGGGCTGCTGCACAAGGTGCTGCCCGGTAACTATATCGGCCAGTATGACGGCCGTGTGGTTTCGGTGACGCAAGCCGAGATCCAGGTTGAGGAATTGGTGCCGGATGGCATGGGTGGCTTCTACAAACGGTCGGCCTTGATCGCTCTTGGAAATTGAGGCGAGGGTTTCCGTTCGCGCACAGCGGGTACGGATTTTGAGTTGCCGACGCAAGGATATGGTTGGGAGTACGGGATGATGAGCACGACCAGGGGCAGTGAGATGGCAGGACCAACCGGCAGACGGC
>JBIJCV010000276.1:0-3324 GCA_044344525.1 Gammaproteobacteria bacterium
CAATCACCATGTACAACTATCCCCTGTGTGGGCGCACGTCCGCAGACAGGGCGGTTTCCACCAGCTCCTGCTGTTGCTGCACGTGCAGCTGGAAAATTCCGGGCGCCGGTGCTGCCGCGCCGGGACGGCCAGCATAGTAGAGTTCCTGCCCCTGCTGCAGCGGCCGCTGCAACTGGTGGCGGATCTGGTACCAGGCACCCTGGTTCTGCGGCTCCTCCTGACACCAGATGATTTCCCGCGCCTGCGGATACCTGGCCAGCAGGGCCGCATACTCGTTACCGGGAAATGGATAGAGCTGTTCAATACGGATCAGGACCACATCGGTCTGACCCTTGGTGCGCCGCGCCTCAAGCAGATCGAAGTACACCTTGCCGCTGCAGAAAACGACGCGGCGTACCGCCATGCTCTCCAGTGGATCGATCTCATCGATGATGAGCTGGAAGCGGCCATGGGTAAGTTCAGCGAGCGGTGAACTCGACAGCCGGTGACGCAGCAGACTCTTCGGCGTCATCACGATCAACGGCTTGCGCAGCGCCCTTAGCATCTGCCGACGCAGCATGTGGAACATCTGGGCCGGCGTCGACGGAATGCACACTTGCATATTCTGCTCCGCACACAGCTGCAGAAAGCGCTCAAGGCGCGCAGACGAGTGCTCCGGACCCTGACCTTCCTGGCCATGCGGCAGAAACAGCACCAGACTGCACAGCCGGCCCCACTTCGCCTCACCCGAACTGATGAACTGGTCTATGACTACCTGCGCGCCATTGCAGAAATCGCCGAACTGCGCTTCCCAGATCACCAGCGCATCCGGGTCAGTAGTGGCATAACCGTACTCGAAACCGAGTACTGCCTCCTCTGAAAGCAGCGAGTCGGTGACCGTAAAGCGCCTGCGGTCCTTCCCACCCGACAGGTTGTCGATCGGCGTCCAGGTCTGTTCAGTCAACTGGTCATGAAGGACGCAGTGGCGGTGAAAGAAGGTACCGCGGCCGCTGTCCTGTCCCGTCAGGCGTACATTGATACCGGCGCGAACCAGACTGCCATAGGCCATCAACTCGGCAAAACCCCAGTCCATCGGCAATTCGCCGGCAGCCATGCGCTCACGGTCAGTGACCACCCGGGCGACGCGCGGATGCAGACTGAAGTGCTGCGGAATGCTGTTGATCTCGCGACCAAGTACCGCGACTTCCTCGCCACTCAGCGCGGTTGACTCGGGTTCATCCCAGTCGGCTTTGACATAGCGACTCCAGTCCACCGTGTACTCATTGCCGAGCATGCCCAGCGCAGCCTGTGGCAGCGGCTGGCCCGCATCGACACGCTCCCGGTAATCCTCGCTCATGCGCTCGGCCTCGGGGGCGTCAAGAACGCCACCTTCCATCAGCTTCCGCGCATAGATCTGCCGGGTCGTCGGGTGCTTGCGGATGGTCTGATACATGATCGGCTGCGTAGCACCCGGCTCATCGGCCTCGTTATGGCCGTGTCGCCGATAGCAGACCAGATCGATCACCACGTCCTTGTGGAAGGTCTGACGGTATTCCAGTGCCAGGCGCGTAACGAACAGCACAGCCTCCGGATCATCGCCATTCACATGCAGCACCGGCGCTTCGATCATGCGTGCAATATCGCTGCAGTAGGCTGTAGAACGCGCATCGCGCGGATCGCTCATGGTAAAGCCGACCTGGTTATTGCAGACGATATGCAGCGTACCGCCAGTTCTGAAACCGCGGGTCTGCGAAAGCTGGAAGGTCTCGGCCACCACGCCTTGCCCGGCAAATGCCGCATCACCATGCAGCAGTACAGGCAGGATTTCCGTACCATCGACATCACCGCGGCGCTCCTGCCGCGCTCGTACCGAGCCCTCGACCACCGGATTGACGATTTCCAGGTGCGAAGGATTGAAGGCCAGCACTACATGTACGTTACCTCCCGGCGTGCGGATATCGGATGAGAAGCCCATGTGGTACTTCACATCGCCAGATCCCTTCACACGTGCCGGGTCATAGGCGCCTTCAAACTCGGAAAACAGGGCCTGGGGGGCCTTGCCCAGGATATTGACCAGTACATTGATCCGGCCACGGTGCGCCATGCCGAGTACGATTTCCTGGATGCCGCCGGCACCGCCCTGCTGAATCAGGTCATCGAGCAGCGGAACCAGACTGTCGCCGCCTTCCAGCGAAAAACGCTTCTGGCCGACGTAGCGCGTATGCAGATACCGCTCAATGCCTTCGGCGGCAGTCAACTGGCTGAGGATATGGCGACGCTCGTCATCGGTGTATCGGTCAGTGAGCATGCCCCGCTCAAGACGTTCACGGATCCAGCGCCGTTCCCGACCGCTGGACAGATGCGCATAGTCAGCGCCGACCTTGCCCGCATAGACGCGCTTCAGCGTGGCGAGCAGCTCGCGCAGCGTCATGCGCACGTCAGACTGTCCGGCGAAATCACCGACATAGAAGCCGGTATCGAAATCAGCTTCACTGAGCCCCAGCTGATCGAGGCGCATGACGGCCGGCATGGGACGCTTTTCCAGCCCGAGCGGATCAAGGTCCGCGATCTGGTGGCCACGCAGACTGTATATCTGGATCAGCCGCGAAACGGCCGCCTGTTTCTCCGCCGACGGCTGCGTACCGGTTCGCCGGGTAGCGGACACTGCTGGCGGCTGCGAACGGGTGACCGTGCTCAGCACTGAACCAGTTGCTGAACCGGGTATTGGCGGCGCGTGCTCAGCAAAAAACCGGCGCCAGGGCGCATCGACGGAACCGGGATCCTTCAACCAGCTCGCGTACAGGTCTTCGATGTAATCCGCGTTACCGGCAAAAAGCGGCGACGCAGCATAGGTCTGCTGCAGGCTTTGGCTCATAGTTGGTCACTACATCAGAAAAAGCCGGGAACGTCGTGGATTCTACCTTTTCGGTCACCCCGGTTCTTCGTCCTTTGCTCAGAAATAAGCGACGAACATCCAGACCTCATAGACCAGCAGCGCGGCATATCCGGCACAGAACAACTGCAGCAACCTGAGTACCGGAAAAAAGCCCATGAACTGACGCCGGGCGACCACCGCAAGCAAGACTGCCGAAATGCAGGTCGTGCCGATCTTGACGGCCAGAAATGTCCTGACGTCATGTGTGATCAGCACATTCATGACCGCATTCATCTCCTGCGCACCAGAGGCCAGAAGATTCAGCGTGAACAAGGCATCGGTACAACTCATCAGCACGACAGCCAGAACCAGGTAGAGGACCCGCGGTTCGTGCCAGTCGAGAAATACGCGATCATGGTCGCCGTCACGTCGCCCGTGACGGCGCCGGGGACGGAAGCTGCCGTAGGTAA
>JBIJCV010000277.1:0-3320 GCA_044344525.1 Gammaproteobacteria bacterium
TGTGCTTGAAACGCAGGTATCTGCGGCCGGGGCCGAGGTGCCGCAACGGATTCTGGTCACCTGGTACGACACTGCACCGGAGATCTGGCCGGGCGAGGTATGGAAGCTGCAGCTGCGTGTCCGGCCGCCGCATGGCTCAGCCAATCCCGGTGCCTTCGACTTCGAGCGGTGGCTATTCAGTGAGCGGATCGGTGCCACCGGCTGGGTGCGTCAAAATGGCAGTGGCGAAAACCATCGTCTGGTGGACGCACCGCCGGGTTGCCCGGCAAGCCGGATCCGGGCCAGTCTGGCGCGCAGGATGGCCGCACCGCTGGCGGGCCGTGAGGCAGCGCCTTATGTGCTGGGTCTGTCGGTTGGTGCCTACCAGGCACTGGCAGAGGCGGAGTGGGAGATGTTGCGCCGTACCGGTACCGTCCATCTGATTTCCATTTCCGGTTTCCACATCGCGCTGGTTGCAGGTCCGTTTGCCCTGCTGGGTCTGTTGCTGGGTCGCGGTCTGCTGGCCATGGGCCTGAGTTGTCGGCCGAAACTGTGGGCCGGCTGGACCGCCGTGTGTGCGGCTGCGGGTTACGGTTTGCTCGCCGGATTCAGTGTGCCGCTGCTGCGTTCGGTGGTCATGCTGCTGACGGCGGCCGTATTGCTGAGTCTGCGGCGGGCCGTCGGTGGGTCGACAATATTCGCTGCGGTGCTGCTGGCAGTACTGCTGGTCGAACCCTTCGCACCGCTGGTGCCAGGATTCTGGTTGTCCTTTGCCGGTGTGGCGATTCTCGCGCTGGTGGCAACCGCCAGCGTTCCGCTGCCCGGTCAGTCCGGGCTCCAGCCAGTACTGTCGCCCGGCAGTCGGATAGTCGCAGGCACTGTGGATGCATGCCGCCTGCTGCTGCGGACGCAGCTGGCGATGACGATCTGTCTGGCGCCGCTGATGCTGATGTTTTTCGGTCAGTTGCCGCTGGCCGGTGCGATCGCGAATTTTGCCGCGGTGCCAGCGTTCAGTCTGGTGCTGGTTCCACTCACCTTGCTGGCGGCGGCTGTTGCTGCCTTCAGTCCGGATGCATCGATTCCGCTGTTGCTGTTCGCTGCTGACTGCTTTGATGTCTGGCGCAGCTTTCTCGCCTGGTGTGCCGGACTTCCATTTGCCGTCTGGCATCTGCCGATGCCAGGCACAGTGGCCCTCATGCTGGCAGTACCCGGTGTGGTCTGGTTTCTGTGGCCCCGCCCCTGGCCGGGGCGGAGTCTGGGTCCACTGTTGCTGCTCGGGCTGCTGGCCGGTGCCACCCCGGCCATCAATGCCGGTGGCTTGCGGATAGTGGTTCTGGATGTCGGCCAGGGATTGTCGGTGCTGGTGCAGACTGCTGCGCATGCCTTGCTCTATGACGCCGGACCGCTGTTTCGCAATGGCGACGCCGGACAGCGCATCGTCGTGCCGGTATTGCAGGCGCTGGGTGTCCGAAAGCTTGATCGTCTGCTCATCTCGCATGCGGATGCCGACCACCGTGGCGGGGCGTGGAGCGTGATCGAGCGCTATCCACAGGTGCATGTGGCCGGTGCTGCGTCTGAAGGTGGTCGCAGTGAACCTTGTACGGCAGGTCAGGCCTGGGACTGGGATGGCGTGGATTTTGAAATTCTGCATCCGGCGCCGGATGCAAACTGGAGATCGGACAACAATGCATCCTGCGTGCTGCTGATCAGTGCCGCGGGTGTCCGCATCCTGTTGCCGGGTGACATAGAAGCAGAAGCCGAGCGGGATCTGGTGAGCAGAGAAATGCAGGGGCCGGTTGATCTGCTGCTGGCGCCACACCACGGCAGCCGGTCGTCGTCTTCGCCGGAGTTCGTCGCTGCGACCTCGCCGCGCCAGGTCGTGTTTGCCACCGGCTTCGGCAACCGCTGGCATTTCCCCGTACCGGAGGTCGTCGGCCGCTGGCGTGCAGCCGGCGCCTGCCTGCTCAATACTGCCGAGGAGGGTGCCCTGCAGTTTGATCTGTCAGCACCTGGTGTGCTGTCACTCAGTCATCGGCAGCGTACTGAAGCGCCGGGCGTCTGGCTGGCCCGGCCATCGCCGATGCAGCCTTGTTTCTGAGCCGCCAATTGCCCCGCTGCCTGTCCTGGCAAGTCTCCGTCGATGTATAGTTGAGGCCGGTTCAAACAGGTCGTGAGCGCATGCTGGAGATTGTGATATCGGGCGGCTGGGTGATGGTGCCCATCATCCTCTGTTCGGTCGTTGCTGCGGCAATCATTCTCGAGCGTCTGTGGACCCTGCAGCCGCAACGCGTGGTGCCGCGCAATTTGTCGCGTCAGGTGTGGGAGTGGATCAGCACCAACCAGCTCAACCATCAGCGTATCGAGGAATTGCGGCGTGGTTCTCCGCTCGGGCAGATTCTTGCCGCGGGACTGGCGAGCCGGCAGCAGGACCGTGTCAGCCTGAAGGAAGTCGTTGAAGATACCGGCCGGCATGTCGTGCATGAACTGGAGCGCTATCTCAATACGCTCGGGACAATTGCGGCGATATCACCACTGCTGGGGCTGCTGGGTACAGTTACCGGAATGATCCGGACATTTTCTGCGCTCACCGCCAATACTGCCGGTGACCCGTCGGCGCTGGCTGGCGGAATTTCCGAAGCACTGATCACCACCGCTGCAGGTCTGATGGTGGCGATTCCGGCCCTGATCGGCTATCGCTATCTGCGCAGTCGGGTGGATGCGCTGGTGGTGCAGATGGAAAAGGATGCCATCGGTCTGGTGGCAGCCCTGCAGCGCAAGCAATACATGGAAGGCCTCGGTCAGTCCAGATGAGGCTGCGCAACAATACTGCTCGCGACGAACCGGATCTGAACATGACGTCGCTGATCGACGTGGTCCTGCTGCTGCTGATTTTCTTCATGCTCACGACCACCTTCGTGCGTCCGTCCCGGATATCAATTCGACTTCCCGAGGCTGATGTTGCGTCGGCGGTTACGGCCGAGCGCGACGAGCTGGAAATTTCCGTGACTGGCGAGGGCGAGTACCGCGTCAACGGGCGGGCGCTGGTGGACTCACGGCCGGAGACTCTTGCAGCTGCCATCCGCACGGTCATGCCAGACGTGCAGGAGCGACACGTTACGCTAAGCGCGGATGGTCGGGCCAGTCATCAGTCGGTGGTTACGGCGATGGATGTTGCCGGCCGGCTCGGGTTTATCGAGGTCCGGATCACGACCACCCGGACGCAGCAGGCAGATCAGTAACAGGTGGGTACACCGAACAGCAGTCCCCCGGTTCACGAACTGAGCCCCGGCCAGATCTACCGGCGGCTGCTCGGCTATTGTTTCCCGTACTGGAGGGTCTTC
>JBIJCV010000278.1:0-3314 GCA_044344525.1 Gammaproteobacteria bacterium
GCTTCCACCGGGTTCATTCAGCGTTTTCGTGCAGAAGGTCGGTGCTGCTTCCCCGCTGCTGACATTCAATGAAAGTGTGCCGCGCAATCCGGCCTCGACCATCAAGCTGCTGACCACCTTCGTGGCTCTCGACGAACTCGGCCCCACCTATCAATGGCGTACCGAGGTGTTTGCTGACGGGCAGTTGAAAGACGGCATTCTCGACGGGGATCTGCTGCTCAAGGGCTACGGTGATCCTTATCTGCTGACCGAGCGCCTGTGGCTTCTGCAGCGCGAACTGCGCAGCAATGGTGTGCAGCATATCAATGGCGATCTGGTCATCGACAACAGCTGGTTTGCGCGTGAGGAACTCGATCCGGGGGCCTTCGACGGGCAGGAGTACCGTGCCTACAACGCCCTGCCAGATGCTCTGCTGGTCAACTTCCAGTCGGTGAACTTCAGCTTTCGTCCGGATCCGGCCCGGCGGACGATCGCCATCCTGAGCGATCCGGTGCTTGCTGACGTCGAGATCGACAACCAGATGCGGCTGTTCAACGGCAGCTGCAGTTCCCGCGGCAGCACTATCAGCATGGCCGTGAATCACGAGGCGGCCCGGCCACGAGTGACATTTTCCGGGCGGCTGGCCAATAACTGTTCCGAGTATCAGCTGGTGCGCTCGCTGCTGGATGGACCGGGCTACGCCTATGCGACGTTTCGCGGCATGTGGGAGGAGCAGGGCGGCAGCATCAAGGGACAGATGCGGCTCGGACAGGTACCGGCTGGCAAGAAGCCGCTGCTGACCTTTGAGTCGCCGCCACTTGCAGAGGTGATCCGGCCGGTCAACAAGTTCAGCAACAATGTCATGACCCGGCAGATTTTCCTGACGCTGGGCGCGGAGAAACTCGGGCCACCCGGTACGCTCGACAAAGGACGGCAGGCGGTGACGGAAGCGCTGAGCCGTCGCGGGCTCAGCTTCCCTGAACTGGAAATCGGCAACGGTGCGGGCCTGTCGCGCGATACTCGCATTTCGGTCTACAGCCTGGGCCGCTTGCTGCTGGCCGCCCGTAACAGCCGCTTTGCTGCGGAATTTCAGGCCTCGCTATCCCTCGCGGGGCTGGACGGTACGACCCGGCGCCGGTTTCAGGATGATTCGCTGGCCGGTCAGATGCATCTCAAGACCGGCACCCTCAGCGGGGTGACCGCTA
This sequence comes from Gammaproteobacteria bacterium, assembly GCA_044344525.1. GTDB lineage: Bacteria > Pseudomonadota > Gammaproteobacteria > Steroidobacterales > SHZI01. The sequence goes on from JBIJCV010000278.1 coordinate 1,185, forward strand.
TCGCCGGCTACGTGCGTGGCCAGTCCGGGGCTGAGTATGTGGTGGTCGCGATTGCCAATCAGCCCAAGGCCACCTGGGGCGGCGGTCAGGAGGCGCAGAATGCCCTGCTGCGCTGGGTAAACCGGCAGTAGGCTGGCGGGCCGACGGCGGGCACAATTCGGGCTAGAATCACCGTATAACGTTTAATGCCCACCGGTTCAGAAGCGAGAGTCACAGCATGAAACTGATCACCGCCATCATCAAACCCTTCCGTCTCGACGATGTGCGCAACGCGCTTTCGGAGGTTGGTGTCAACGGCATGACCGTTACCGAGGTCAAGGGCTTTGGTCGCCAGCGCGGGCATACCGAGCTCTACCGCGGCGCCGAGTACGTCGTGGATTTCCTGCCCAAGTCAAAAGTCGAAGTTGCAGTTTCTGATGACCTCGTCGAGCGCGTCGTCGAAGCGATTACCGCCGCAGCGCGTACCGGCAAGGTGGGCGACGGAAAGATTTTCGTCACCGACCTGCACTACGTATTGCGTATACGTACCGGCGAGAGTGGCGACAACGCGCTTTGAGCTGACCGCTTTCAGGCGCGCGTTCTGCCCGCTCGCACCCGCCGGATCCGTACCATCAGCAGGATCGCAAGCAGTCCGCAATAGATCAGCGGTTCACGCAGGTCTTTTTTGACCAGCCAGTAGAAGTGCCAGCAGCCGAGTATGGCTATCGGATAAATGAGCCAGTGCAGCTGCACCCAGCGCGCCCCCATTCGTCGCTGCCACCCGGCTGTAGAGGTTATGGCCAGCGGCAGCATCAGCATGAACGCAGCCAGGCCAAGGGTGATGTAGGGTCGTTTCAGGATGTCTTCGACGATGACGTCGATATCCAGCGAGCGATCGAGAAAGAAATAGGTCACGAAGTGCAGTGCCAGATAGGCGAAAGCCCACAGTCCCAGCATGCGCCGGAACAGCAGCGGCCAGGGTTTGCCAGTGAGCTGCCGCAGGGGTGTCATGGCCAGGGTCAGCAACAGCAGCCGCAAGCCCCACTCACCCAGTACGTCGCGGATGTAGAGCTGTGGATTCGGTCCCAGTCGCAACCCGCCAATCTCGGCCAGCGACAGGATCAGCAGGACCAGCGGCAGACTGCAGGCCAGGTGTGCCAGAGGTTTGCCGGCCAGTCTGATCTGTCTGGTGCTGACCACCGCTCAGAAATTCTTGACCAGATCGAGACCTGTGTAGAGCGAAGCCACCTGATCTGCATAGCCATTGAACATCAGCGTGTCCTGACGGGCGGCAAACAGGCTGTTGAAGCCGGAAGACACGCGCCGCTCGCTCGCCTGGCTCCAGCGCGGATGATCGACTGCCGGATTCACGTTGGCGTAAAAACCGTACTCATCAGGTGCCGAGAGCGACCAGGTGGTTGGTGGCCTTTTCTCGGTGAAGCTGATGCGCACGATGGACTTGATGCTCTTGAAGCCGTATTTCCAGGGCACGATCAGGCGCAGCGGTGCGCCATTCTGGGCCGGCAGCTCAACGCCGTAGACGCCCACCACAAGCAGGGTCAGGGGATGCATGGCTTCGGCGATGGTGAGTCCTTCCAGGTATGGCCAGTCGAGTACGCGGCTGCGCTGTCCAGGCATCTCGTCTGGCCGGACAATGGTTTCGAAGGCGACGTATTTTGCCCTGGAGGTCGGCTTGTAGCGCTTGAGCACTGCTGCCAGCGGGATACCGACCCAGGGTATGACCATCGACCAGGCCTCTACGCAACGCAGACGATAGATCCGTTCCTCCAGCGCATGTCCCTTGATGATCGTCTCGTAGTCGTAGGTGCCGGGGGTTTCTGTTTCGCCATCGATCCTCAGTTTCCACGGTTGTGCCTTGAAGCGGCCTGATTCCGCGGCGGGATCGGCCTTGCTGGAACCGAATTCGTAGAAATTGTTGTAGCTGGTGATCTCGTCGAAAGTATTCGGCGCTTCTTTCAGGCTCGCTGGCCAGCGCTGCACACCGGCCAGCCGCCGGTAGCGCGCCGGGATTTCGCTGGCTGATGCCGCCTGTGCCAGCAGTGCGCCGGCGCCGATGAAGCCGGCTGACCGCAGCAGTTCACGGCGGTTGAAGTAGTGCCGCTCGGGGGTTATCTCTGAGCTGCTGATGTC
>JBIJCV010000279.1:0-3309 GCA_044344525.1 Gammaproteobacteria bacterium
GGGCAGGCCGGCAAATCGGGTTCAGGGCGATGGCAAAACAGGATGGCAAGGCTGTCTACTACGGCTGGGTGATCGCCTTCGCCTCCGGCTTTATCCTGCTCATCACCAACGGCATGACGCTGGGCGGGCTGAATGTATTCGACAAGCCACTGCTGGAGTCGCTGAACGAGTCGATGGGCGGCAGCGTGACCCTGGCCGGCCTGAAGACACGCGATGCGATCACCCTGGCTGTCAGTGGACTGATGGCGCCCATTGCCGGGGCAGCAGCCGACCGTTTTGGCGTGCGGCCACTGATGGTGCTTGGTGCACTGCTTCTGTCGGCCGGCTATTTCCTCTATTCGACGGTGGACAGTCTCAGCCAGATTTACTGGATTCATCTGCTGTTTGCCACGACGCTGGCGAGCTGCGGTCTGGTAGTCAACGTGATTCTGGTCTCGCGCTGGTTCATCAAGGATCGTGGACTTGCACTGGGCATCGCGCTTGCCGGCACCAGTCTGGGCAATGGCACACTGCCGCCGATCAATGCCGCGTTGATGGGCGAGATCGGCTGGCGAGCAAGCTTCGCCTGGACCAGTCTGTTGCCGCTGCTGCTGCTGCCGGTCATATTTTTTGTCGTTCGCGAGCGCCCGGCTGATCTCGGTCCGCAACAGCCGGCAGCGCAGCGGCTGGCTGGCAGCCCGCTCGTGCTCGCCGGCATGTCGCTGTCCGATGCTTTGCGTACCCGCAATTTCTGGCTGCTGGCATGCATTGCCATGTTCAGCTTCTTCTCGATTATCGGCACGCAGGCCCATCTGAATCTCTACATGCTGAGTCGGGGCTTCTCGCAGATGGATGCCGGCTTCAGCTATACCGTGCTCTTCTATCTGGGCTTGTGCGGCAAGGTTCTCAATGGCGTGCTCGCAGACCGGCTCGGCAAGAAACGTGTTTTGCTTGCCACGCTTGCGGTGATGGTGGCCGGAGCTGCGGTGCTGCGGTTGCCTGCGGCGAGCGGCATCTGGTTCGGGCTGGCACTCTTCGGCCTGGGCTGGGGTGGGCTGTATACGCTGCTGCAGTTGCTGGCAGCGGATTACTTCGGGCCACGCCATCTTGGCAAGATCCTCGGTGCGATCACGGTTCTGGATACCCTCGGCGGGGGCCTTGGTCCCGTGTTGATCGGCGCGATTCGTGACAAGTCCGGTTCCTACGACCAGGCCTTCCTGCTGGTCACCGTGCTGGTCGGATTGGCATTCATGCTGGCAACGCTGTTTCATGTCGATAAACCGGCCGGAATCGGCAACCAGACTACGCAATAAACGGGACGTCCTATATGCAGCAATCATTCAAACCCAGTGCGGCGCTCGCTGGTGTGCGCTACGAGATCCGTGGACGGCTCGCAAACCGCGCCCACGAAATGGAGCGGCGCGGTTACGAAATCATTTCGCTGAACATCGGCAATCCCGGCCGCTTTGGTTTCCGTGCGCCGGAAACCATGCGCCTGGCGATCATCGAAAACCTGCAGAGCGCGGAGGGGTATTGCCATCAGAAAGGCATCTTTCCGGCGCGTGAAGCGGTGGTCATGCAGCAGCAGGAGCGCGGCGTCATCGGCGTAACGGCCGAAGATGTATTCATCGGCAACGGCGTCAGCGAACTGATCGACCTGACCTTGCGGGCGCTGCTCAATCCCGGCGACGAGGTGCTGGTGCCCAGCCCTGACTATCCGCTGTGGACGGCCAGCGTGACCCTGAACCAGGGGCGGGCGGTGCACTATCGCTGCTCCCCTGAATCCGGCTTTCAGCCAGATCCGGAACTGATTGCCCGACTCATCACACCGCGTACGCGCGGTATCGTGGTGATCAATCCGAACAATCCCACCGGTGCGGTCTACAGCGAGGAAACCTTGCGTGCCATCGTGCGCCTTGCAGAGAAGCACCAGTTGATGCTGTTCAGCGACGAGATCTACGATCAGATGACCTACGACGATGCGCGCTTTGTGCCGCTCGCGCCGCTGGTCAACGAGACGCTGTGTGCGACCTTCAGCGGGCTGTCGAAGGTTTACCGTGCCTGCGGTTATCGGGTCGGCTGGGTTTCGCTCAGTGGCGCACGTGAGCAGGCCAACGATTATCTGCATGCCCTGGACTTGCTCGCGTCGCTGCGTCTGTGCAGCAATGTTCCGGCCCAGTGGGCCGTGCAAACGGCGCTCGGTGGCTATCAGAGCGTGCAGGAACTGGTGCGGCCGGGCGGTCGGCTCTACGAGTCCCGGCGCGTGATCATCGATTCGATTGCAGACAGTCCGTACCTCAATGTCACGCCACCGGCTGGCGCGATGTATGCGTTCGTCGGTGTGGACAAGTCCCGTTTCCCGGCTTTCGACGATCAGGCTTTCGCGCTCGATCTGCTCGAGAAAAAGCACGTATTGGTTGCGCCGGGAACCAGTTTCAATACCAGTGACACCAATTTCTTCCGTATCACCAATCTGCCCGACGCCGACATGCTCAAGGAAGTGTTCGGGCGGATTCAGGAGTTGCTCGATAGTCATGTTGCCGAGCGGACGGCATGAGCGAGCGACCGGCGCATCGCGCGGGTGCCTGATCATCGCGTGCCGGCAGTGACGCCGACCGCGCACGGGATACTTGCTGGTGGCGGGACGGTCATCACCGCGACACATCGTTTGGCTCGCACGCTTCGGCTGGACTGGGACCGCAGTCAGTCTGCCGCAGGGCTTAATGTCTGGCCGGCCGCCGACATACTGCCGCTGGATGCATGGATTCGGCGCGGCTGGGATGCAGCTGTCGTGCACGGGACACCGGCGGGTGCCCGTCGGTTGCTTGCTGAGGAAGAGTGTCGCCTGTTGTGGCGACGTGTGATCGCACGCTGGGCGGAACGCAGCGGCAGCGCTGTAGCAGATGTCGGCGTGCTGGTTCCGCTGGCAAGTTCCGGATGGCGTCTCTGCCAGACCTGGGGTATCAGTACTGCTGAACTGCAGGCGGCCGCCGACAGTGAGGATGCACGGGCTTTTTGCGCCTGGGTGATCGCTTACGAGCGACTGCTCCAGGATGGCCAGTGGCTGGATATGGCGGGCGCGATGCGTGCGCTGACCGCGGATCTGGCGGCGGGGCTGCTGCCGGTGCCTGGCCACATTTGCTGGATGGCATTTGATCCCTGGCCACCTTCGCACGCTGCCCTGAGTGCTGCGCTGCTGGCAGCTGGCTGTACTGTCGGAATGCTCGAGCCGACTGCCCGTGCCGGCGAAACGCGTGTCGTCCGTTGCCGGGACGAGGCTGATGAACTGGTGCAGGCAGGCTGCTGGGCACGTCAGTGCCTCGTGGATTC